>JAZRCQ010000105.1:0-8582 GCA_045659845.1 Eubacteriales bacterium | reverse complement strand
CCTTCAGCTCCTCCAGATAAGCGTAGATCGCGCGGCAACGGTCGGGAAGCCGATCGGAGGCGCGCAGCGCGGCGTGCAAGTGGAGCAGGGGCGTGATCACAGCACTTCTCACGCGATTGGCGGCGGCGAGGATCTCGGTGCCTCGATCGGAGCGTCGCTCGGTGAGACCGTCCGGGTTCATGCTCCAAGCATCATCCAAAAAGCGCTTGCCGCTGATCCGCCAGGTGGCACAATAGTCCTCAAAAAAGGAAACGTCGCGCAGATCGCCGCCGCAAAGTCCGGTTTTGACCAGAGTCATAACGTCCTGCTGGCGATAGTAGCCTGTGATGGAGCGGAGTGCCGAGAGGATCAATCGCGCCAAGGGCTTGGCCGAGAGCGCGGTTCGCTCGGAAAAGAAATAGGGGATCCCATGGCGTTCCATAGCGGCATCCAGAATGCCGCGATAGGCATCGGCGTCCCGCACGATCAC
Organism: Eubacteriales bacterium; assembly: GCA_045659845.1. GTDB lineage: Bacteria > Bacillota > Clostridia > Oscillospirales > CAG-272 > UMGS1865. The sequence continues at coordinate 8,113 of JAZRCQ010000105.1, read as the reverse complement.
GGCAACGTCGCCGTAGCGCATTCCGCTTTGGATCAGTCCGAGAATATTGATGGCGCAGGCCTCGGCTTCGTCGTAGGCATTGGGACAAACCACTGTTTGAATGGGCAACGGCTCCTCTTGGGAGGGGAGCTTTCTTTGATCGCGAGTGAGGCGGAAGTTCCAAAGCTCGCGCTCCAGAATCTGAAGGGCCTCCGGCTTTCGGACGGTGGAGCCTGCGGGCGACACCAGATGAACCTCCGAGCCAACCTTTCGCGCAATCCCGCTCAGCCTTCTGGCAGTTTCGCAAACACATTCAAAGTGCAAAAGCTCACTGCCGTAGCGATCGGCGCAAAGAGAAACGGAAACGTGGTCGGCCTGCCGCAGCAGAGCGGAGAGAAACTCGTATTCGGGGGCTGTGAAGCTGGTGAAGGAATCGAGATAGATCCTGCAATCGGAGAAATAACGGTGTTTTTTCAGCAGCTCGGCGGCAACGTGGAGACGATCGGCCTGCTCGGCACCGAAAACCGCCCGTTTTTTTTCGGTGTGGAGGGCAAGGATCATGGCAAGATCAGAAAGCTTTCTGCGCAAGGGCACTTCCGGGGAGAGCTTAGCGGCCGCCTCCTCCAGCGCTTCGCTGTTGATGCCGTTGTTGGAAAGCTCCTCTGCGGCGGAAAGCATTTCGGCGGTGAGCGCAGGATCGGAGCCTGCGGTCTTTCCGTATTGACAAAGCATGGGTGCCAGCGTGCGAAGTGTATCCCACATCAAAACGGCAGAGGCGCCGCTACCGACACGTCTTGAGGCGATCCCGCCGTATTCGCGAAACAGATCCTCGCATAGAGCGGAAAAATTCACAATCTCCAAATAAAGCCCTGCATCGCTGGGCAATCTTTCGGGAAGATCACGCTCCGTGATGTAGGCCTGCTGCTCGGGAACAATGAGAAAGCATCGCTTCTTTTCCTGCACGTCGCGACAAATGGAGGCGAGGATCGTCTCGGTCTTGCCCGAGCCGGAGCTTCCCATGATCAGATTCAGCATTTCGGTTCCTCCTCTGTTAATTTCAAATTTCGTTCGATGGTGGGGCGACCTCTCCAGAAGTAGGCGCGTGTGGCAAGCTCCTCGTCGGAAAGACGATGCAGCTGCTCAGAGGTCAGGGTGGGGAGGACATGCTCCCGAAAGTAGGGGATCGGCGTGAAGATCGTTCCGCGCTCGATTGCACGCTTGGTGAACGGACAAGCCTCCTGACAAGCATCGCATCCCCAAACCGAGCCGTGCTTTTTCAGAAGGGATTGCTCTTCGTCGGTCAAAGCGCCCTTTTTCTGAGTGAGCGCGGAGAGACATTCACAGGGGGATGGGCAGGCTTTTTTGCATTGGCCGCAGCCCATGCAGCGGCGGATCTCCTGCGCGGGTGCGCCGAAACGAGCATCGGTGATCAGCTCGCCCAAAAAGACGTAGGAGGAATGGCGCTCGGTGATCAAAAGTCCGTTTTCGCCGATCATGCCGAGTCCCGCGCGCGCCGCGGCTTCCACCTCTGCAATGGGGGAATGATCGGAGAAGCCGGCAAACCGATGGTTGGGATATTGCCTGCGGAGAAGAGGAATAAGCTCTTCAAACAATGCAGAAAAATAATGATGATAGTCTTTCCCAACGGCGTAGGCCGAAAGATTTCTCAAGGGATCGAGGCAGGCCTCGGTGAAATAGGGAACGGCGAAGATCACGGCAGTTCCGCCGTTGCAGATCCCTGCGCGCTCCAGAAGATAGCCTCTTAGAACCGTGCAATCGGAAAGATCAATGGCGGAAACGGTAAAAATCCCCTTTTTTTGAAAAAAATCAGATAAAATTGCAAACATGTCTTTCTCTTTTCACAAAAGTGTGCTATAATATAGGTAAATTACGGAAATCTCGTGCCTAAAAGCGTGCTTTTCTTTTATTATACCAAAATTGTGACGAAAAAACAAGGATGATTTTCTCATTTTCAAGCTTTTTTTCAACCAAGTTCAAGCAGTGTTCACATTCGGAGGGTATAATACGGTCATAGAGCGGGGCATTCCCCGCAATGTATCATCCCAAGGAGGAATTCCATGAATCAAGAACCTGAAAATAAGGGCTATGGCTCTCAAAGCGGCCAATATCAATACGCCTTCCGAGGAGGCTACACCTCCTATGAGCCGCCCACGCCACCTTCCAACGGCGGAAGATTTTTCAAATCCTTTTTGCTGGTGCTTCTGGGAATCACACTTTCCTTTGCCTCCGGCATCGGCGGCGTGATCTACGGCGTGAAGTATGCAAAGGAAAGCATGGGCGCGGGAGAAACGATCAATGAGGCTCCCTCTAAGGATAGCCTGCACAACGATGATCCCGAGGGCTTGATCGATCGGGAGGACATCACCTATTCGCCCTACGGCTCTGCGGGCGAGGATGCTTATGCCATCTCCGAGGTTGTTCGCATGGTGGCAGACTCCGTGGTCGTGATCGAAGCCTCTGTTGTCGTGTCGGACGGTTGGGGCGGTGCCTCGGAAAGCACCAGCGCAGGAAGCGGCGTGATCATTCATGAGGACGGATATATCCTCACCTGCAATCACGTGGTGGAGGACGCCAAATCGGTAACGGTGAAGCTGAGCGACGGTGTTTCCAAGTATGCTGCGGCATTGGTTGGCAGAGATGAGGCATCGGATCTGGCCGTTCTGAAGATCCAGCCCATCGAATCTCAGCCGCTCACGGCCGCAAAGCACGGTAAAAGCGGCTATTTGGCGGTTGGCGAGCGCGTGGTGGCGATCGGAAATCCTCTGGGTACGCTGGGAGGAACCGTAACCGACGGTATCATTAGCGCCACCGAGCGCGTGATCGCAACGGAAACGGGAAAGATGTCGCTTTTGCAAACCAATGCCGCGATCAACTCCGGAAACTCCGGAGGCGGTCTCTTCAATCTGAAGGGCGAGCTGATCGGAATCGTGAATGCGAAGTACGCTGCATCCGGCGTGGAAGGCTTGGCCTTTGCGATCCCGATCGATTCTGCCTACGAGGTGGAGTGCGATCTGATCGAATTCGGCTACGTGCGCGGCATCGTGGATCACGGGCTGACCACCATAGAGATCAACAGCGAAAATCTGAAATATTATTGGTATCAATACGGAATCAAGGAGGCCGGACTCTACGTGGTGTCCTCCAAATACAACGCGGAGCTGAAGAACCGCGATCGCATTCTTTCGGTGAATGGGAAAGAGGTGAACACGCAGGCTCAGCTGGATAATGTTCTGGAGGGGTGTGCCGTTGGAGATCAGCTGACTGTTGAGTATTCCCGCGACGGAGAAACAAGTACCGTAACGCTGGTTCTGCAGGAATACGTTCCCGACCGTACACTGATTGATTTTTCATAACAAAGGGGAGAGACAACGATGTATCATCTTTTGGTTGTGGATGACGAGGCGAGGATCCGCACGCTGATCCGTAAATATGCAGAATTTGAGGGGCACGAGGTCACGGAGGCGGCCGATGGAATGTCTGCGGTGCTGCTATGCCGTTCCGTCACCTTCGATCTGATCATTATGGATATAATGATGCCGGAGCTGGATGGCTTTTCCGCATGCCGTGAGATCCGAAAGGTCACGCAAACGCCCATCATCATGCTTTCGGCAAGAGGAGAGGAATACGATCGGATCAACGGTTTTGAGGTTGGGATCGATGATTATGTGGTGAAGCCCCTTTCTCCCACGGAGCTGATGCTCCGCGTGGATGCTATCATGAAGCGCGTCGGAGGCGGTGGCCGCATGACGTCGGAGGCTGCTCCGAACGTGGTGGTGGAGCTGGATGGCGGCGGTCTCAAGGCCGATCTCACCGCGCGGCTGGTGCTGGTGGACGGTTGCCGAGTGGAAATGTCGCCTAAGGAATATGATCTGTTTTTCTATCTGCTCTCCAATCGCAATATTGCGCTTTCCAGAGAAAAGCTGCTTTCCGAGGTTTGGGGCTACGATTTCTATGGCGACGCAAGAACGCTGGACACGCATATCAAGCTGCTTCGCAAAAGCCTTGGCCGCTACGCGAACTATATCGTCACGCTTCGCGGAGTTGGCTATCGCTTTGAGGGAGAATGATTCGCATGAAGGAACGGGGATTTCCAAGACAACGGCCATCCAATCGTGAATCCCAGGTGAGTTTGCGCTTCCATCTGATTCGCTATCTGATGTTTTTCCTCGCCATCGTGTTGATGACTACCTGGCTCTTTCAGGTTGGACTTCTGGACGTGGTGTATGAAAAGGTGCGGGAGGGCGATATGGAGCGGATCGCCGACCGGATTTCCGATTCGGTTGGAAAAGAGGGGCTGGATGCCGTGGTGTATGACGTTTCCATGGATGAATTGATGGACGTTTCCGTTTATCGCATCGACGGCGGCCGAGCGCTGCTGCTTCTTTCGGGCTCGTATCTGGAGCAGGAAACGGGTATGCCAACGATTTCGCTCAAGCGAATGTCGGAGCTTTATCAAAAAGCAAGCAACGAGGGTGGAAGCTGCCATTTCAAGCTCACCTTCGGAGGGCATGAGGCCAAAATGTCGATCTGGGAGCGTTTGTTTCCCGAGCAGGAGGACGATGCTCTCAAGGGCGGTATGAAAATGGTGTATGCGCATTTGTGCAACGATGCGGCCGGAGTTGAATATATGGTTTTGCTGAGCGCCCCCATGGAGCCTCTTGCTCCTATGGTGCACACCCTGCAAAGGCAATTTGTTTGGATCTTCGGTATCCTTTTGCTTATCACGGTGCTTCTGGCGGTGACCATGTCGCAAAGGATCCTGGCTCCCATCATCCACATGAACGATGCCGCCAAGCAGCTGGCCAGCGGCGATTATGATGCGGAATTCGAGGTGCCGTACAGCTATCGGGAAACCAAGGAGCTGGCGGAAAGTCTGAACTATGCCACGCGTGAGCTTGCCAAGAACGATAAGCTTCAGAAGGAGCTGATCGCCAATATTTCCCATGATCTTCGCACGCCGCTCACGATGATCCGCGGCTACGGCGAGGTGATGCGGGATATTCCCGGAGAAAATACGCCGGAAAATATGCAGGTGATGATCGATGAGGCGCAGTATCTCACGGAGCTGGTGAACGATCTGCTGGATCTTTCCAAGATCCAATCGGGCGTTCGATGCCCGGAGATGGAATATTTTAATCTGACGGAGGCCATTCGCGAGGTGATCGCGCGCTTCGGTGCCTTCACCAAGGCGAAGGGCTATCATATTTCCTTTGAGAGCGGACACGATGCCGTGGTGTTTGCCGATCGGGGCATGATCCTGCAGGTGATCTATAATCTCATCGGAAATGCTTTGAACTACACGGGTGAGGATCTCAGTGTCACCGTGGATCAGACTGTGGAAAAGGGACGCGTTTTTATTTCCGTGCGCGACACGGGCGAGGGTATTCCCGAGGATCAGATGAACGATATCTGGGATCGCTACTATAAGGTGGACAAGGTGCATCGCATGGCGCGGATCGGAACGGGATTGGGGCTTTCCATCGTGAAGGGAGTCCTCGAGGTTCACGAGGCCGATTTCGGCGTGCGGAGCAGCGCGGGAGGCGGATCGGATTTTTGGTTTTCTCTTCCGATCTCAGAGCCTGCCGTTGACCAAACGGAAAACGGGATCCTATAATCATTTTGCAGGAGAGAATTATGACATCAGGGATTTTAGATCTGTTGCGCTGTCCGGTTTGCGGAGCGGATGGCAGGCCTGAAAACGAGGGCAGAAGCTTCCGCTGCAAGGGTGCAAGAGGGCATTGCTTTGATTTTTCCAAAAGCGGCTATCTGAATCTTTGCCTGAGCGGAAAGGCGGGCGACGGCAAGGAGGCTGTGCGCGCCAGAACGCTTTTTCTGGAGGCGGGCTACTATCAGCCGCTATCGGATCGGGTGAATCTGCTTCTGGACGAATCGGGTGCCAAAAGGGTGCTGGATGCCGGCTGCGGAGAGGGCTACTACACCAATCGAATGGCAAGGGATCGGGAGGTGCTGGGCATCGATCTTTCCAAGGACGGCGTGGATCACGCCGCCAAGACGGCTAAGCGGATCGGAGGAGGTGTCTCCTTTGCCGTGGCAAGCCTCTATGAATTGCCCGTGGCAAGCGGTGCTTTCGATGCCGTCACCAATCTGTTTGCCCCCTGCGCAGAGGAGGAGTTTTGCCGCGTTTTGCGGGAAAACGGTACGCTGATCCTTGTGGGAGCAGGCGAGCGGCATCTGATGGGGCTGAAGGAGCTGATCTACGATCGCGCCTACGTCAATCCCGGCAGAAGCGATCTGCCTCGATCCATGCGCCTTTGCAAGCAAGAGAGATTACACTATGACGTCACCGTGAGGGGCAGGGATGCGATCGATGCACTTTTTTCCATGACACCTTATTATTGGAGGACGTCGCCTGCCGATCGGGCAAAGCTTTCCGCAGTTGAAAGCCTTTCCACCGAGCTTGACTTTGATATTTTTGTCTATAAGAAGGAGCTTAACCTTTCATGAAGATTTCGGTTTGTATTCCCATGTATAATGAGAGCAGTATCATTGAGAAAACTGCTCATGCGCTTTCCGCCTATATGGCCTCTCATTTTGAGGACTATGAGATCCTGTTCAGCAATGACGGCAGTTTGGACGATTCTGCTCAGCTTGTTGAGGCGTTGGCATTGCCGAACGTTCGCGTTACGGGCTATGAAAAGAATCGCGGAAAGGGCGCGGCCGTGCGAACCGCCATGCTGGAGGCCGATGGCGACATTGTGATGTTCACCGATGCCGATCTGGCCTATGGCACCGATGTGATCGGGCAGGTGGCGCAATGCTTTGCGGAGGCTCCCGAGAGCGATCTTGTGATCGGATCACGCAATCTTCACGCCGACGGCTACGAGGGCTACACACCTTTGAGAAGGATTGCCTCCAAGATCTACATCAAGGTGCTTTGCATGGTTGGCGGCTTTCGTCTTTCCGATTCGCAATGCGGATGTAAGGCTTTTCGTAAGGATGCCGCGCAGGCGATCTTCAGCCGATGCACCGTGGACGGCTTTGCCTTTGATTTCGAGGCTTTGATGTGGGCAGAGCAGAAGGGCTTTCGGGTGAAGGAAATGCCCGTGAAGATCATCAACCACAGAGAATCCAAGATCCGCCTGCTTCGTGACACTGCAAAAATGCTCAAGGATCTCAGCCGCATCCGCCGAAATGTGAAAAGGGCGGCGAAGGCAGAAAGAAACGAAACGAAATAATTTTTCAAAACAGAAAATTATTTTTTGAAAAGGTATTGCAATTTTCATCGGATTGTGGTATAATACTTCCGTTGCGAAACGGAAAGACCTCACCGCGCAGCCACAATCCGAAGGATGGAGGCATAGCTCAGTTGGTTAGAGCGCATGCTTGACATGCATGAGGTCGTTGGTTCAACTCCAACTGTCTCCACCAGAAAAAAGCACACATTTGTCTACCAAGACAATGTGTGCTTTTTTCAACTAAATCCGCCTTCGCCGGAATAAATCCACTATCGTGGATGAAATCTTGCTTCGCAAGGTTAAGGGAGGCGGATTTAATTTCATCTGAAGCCGCAGGCCGAAGATTTCATCCGAGCATCGCGAGGATTTCATCGTGCAACGCACGATTTCATTAAAGATGCAAGGCTTTGCCTTGATTTATTTGCCAAAGTGTGATATAATATACTCAAAGAAATGGTAGGAGGTAATCGCTATTGTTTTATTTTTTTATGATTGTGATAGCATTTTATAATCTTTTGCTATATGCAATTTTTCGCAGCGGCATATATTCCTACCTTCGTTTGTCAAAAATGAGCAAAACTTATATCAAGAAAAACAGAAAAGGTTTCATCAATTATTGGTTGTATTATTCAATCAATAAACAGAACTCACTGGGAATTTTATACGGTTTAAACCTTATTTTCCTAATAGCCACATTCACTTTTATGGTTTTCGCTATTACATTAGGGTTTATTGAGGCTTTGCAATCGATACTGATTATCTTTTCTATCGTGCTTTGTATAATAGAAATACCGTGTATGATTATTGCCTCCATTCATAGCAATAACGAAGACTATGGAAAACCGTTTGTTTTCGTTGCAAAAAGAAAGCATCTGAGAGGATACACCAGCTCTTTGATTGAATGGTTATCTTGGGCA
>JAZRCQ010000104.1:0-1745 GCA_045659845.1 Eubacteriales bacterium | reverse complement strand
GGGGCGCCCCTATCCACCCCGCTGTTCAGCGTTTCGGGGATCCGCGCGCTTGCCAGCTCCAGATCCCCCTCGGTGAACATATCGTCCACCACCAGCTTTTCGCGCTCGGTCACGCGGCGAGGCTCGGAGGCCAGCACGGCACCAACGGCCACGCCTGCCAGACCGCAAAGCAGCTCCACCACGTGGGAGGCCTTATCGCGGCGCTTTCTGTCCACGTAGTCGATCACGGTGATCACGGAGCCCGCGATCACAACCGCGCCTGCCAAGGTGAACAGCACCTTCTGGTTGGGAGCCATCGCCTTCAGTCTCTCCATGTGGATCTCCGGCAAAGACTTTTTCACGCGCTTGCCCAGCTCCACGCTCTTCAGCTTGTTGATCAATTCGGTTTTGTTCATATCACGTTCCTCCTTTTTTGCGACTGACGGATCGCCTTATTTCTGCGAGGTATGCTTGAGATAGGCGTTGATGAAGCCGTCCAGCTCGCCATCCATCACGGCTTGAATGTTACCCGTCTCGAAGCCTGTTCTGGTGTCCTTCACCAGTGTGTAGGGCATGAATACGTAGGATCGGATCTGGGCGCCCCACTCAATGTTGGTCTTGTTGCCCTGAATATCCTCGATGGTGTCCAATCGCTCCTGCAGCTTGATCTCCATGAGCTTGGATTTCAGCATCCGCAGAGCCGTTTCCTTATTCTGCAGCTGCGATCTCTCGGTCTGGCAGCCCACCACGATGCCCGTGGGCTTATGCACGATGCGGATGGCCGAGTCGGTCTTGTTGATGTGCTGACCTCCCGCGCCGCTGGAGCGATGGGCCGTGATCTCCAGATCCTCGTCCCGCAGAACCACCGCATCCACGTTTTCAAATTCGGGCATGACCTCGATGGAGGCAAAGGAGGTTTGTCTTCTGCCATTGGCATCGAAGGGGGAAACGCGCACCAAACGGTGAACGCCGTTCTCACTCTTCAGATAGCCGTAGGCATTCATCCCCGACACCATCACGGTGGCGCTCTTGATGCCCGCGCCATCGCCGTCCAGCCAATCGGTGAGCTTCACCTGGAAGCCGCTCTTCTCTGCCCAGCGGGTGATCATGCGGTAGAGCATCTGTGCCCAGTCCTGCGCCTCTGTGCCGCCTGCTCCGGGGTGGAAGGAAACAATGGCGTTGTTCTTGTCGTATTCTCCCGACAGAAGCACCTCGATGCGACGATGCTCCTCCTCCGCGCGGATCTCGGAAAGCTCGGTCTCCACCTCCTCCACGAAGGAATCGTCATTTTCCTCAATGGCCATTTCCGCCAGAGCAATGGCATCCTCCAAGCGGGCGCAAAGCCGCTCGTAGCCCTCAATTTTATCCTGCCCCTGCTTGATGACCTGCAGGACCTTGCTGGATTTTTCCGCGCTGTTCCAAAAATCGGGGGCTTGGGTCTGTGCTTCCAGATCCTTCAAGCTCTCCTTGGTTTCCTCAATGCGCAGAGAGGAGCCCAGCTCCTCCAGATCTGCCCGCATGGCGATCAGCTTGTATTTTGCGTCTTCTAATGCAACGATCAAAGGTTACCTCCCACGCCGCAAAAGCCTTGCGACGTATTTCCTGAAAAAATAGTTTTTGTCATATTCCCAATTATTATATCACGAAAAGAACCTCTCTTGCAAGAGGTTTGGGGATTTTTTTGAAAAAAATCTTCAAAAAGATGCCAAATTATTTGTGATAGCGGGTGCCCTTGATGATGGAAAAGCACCGATACAGCACCTCCA
>JAZRCQ010000103.1:0-3331 GCA_045659845.1 Eubacteriales bacterium | reverse complement strand
ATACTCGCCGATGAAGAAGGAGGAGGTGCAGCCGATATTATAAATTTTGCCATTCACCGTGAAGAGGCTCTGGTGATACAGGGAAGGATATTCGGCAACAGTGGTCCAGGTCTTGCCCTCGTCCTCGCTCCGCTTCAGCAGTACGCTTCTGTGGGAGCCGGTTCCGAGATACACGTGCTCGTAGGAGGCGTAAAGCACGTTCTTGCCGTTTTCCGTAACGGCCAGCACGGCGGGCGTATAGAGACATTGCACGCCGTCCTCCTTCTCGTTGTAGATGTAATCGTAGAAATACTTGGCCTCAATGCCGGGATCCACCTGTCCCACCACAACTCTGGTGGACTCGATGCTGTTCTCCGGCTCGGGGAGATAGGGATTATTAAGGAATTTCTTCATGCGGGCCACAAATTCCAGATTGCTGTGGCCATTCCATTTCTCACCGAGATTGAGGAAGGAGCCCACGCCGTCAGGAAGAACGAAAATGAGTCCCGAGGTGGGATGATACTCAAGCTTATAGCCGCTTGCCGTCTTGCAATATTCTGTGAGATCCACGTAGCCCTCCGCATTCACGGGAAGCGTGGTGCCGAAATACACCTCGGCATAGGCGCGAGGGATCAGCACATGGCCGTCCTTCAGGAGCGCCGTTGCCAAATGGCTCTGCGGATCGAGACGGTGGATATAGCCGTCGTGAAGCGCCAGATTGTTGTTTTCCTGCATGATCAGGCTGTTGCCCATTCTTTCCTTCAGAACGTTCACCAGCTCATGGTCGGCCTTATCGGCGGCCGTGGCCGACTTGGAGGTCATTTGTCTCTCCGCATAGTTGGAGAAGGTGCCCGAGAGACGGTTTGCAAAGGCGATGGTGGCGGCGTAGCTCTCACCCCGGCGTGCCTCGACATAACTGCCCATTGCCCCCTCCAGCACGGCCTCGCCGACGCCTTCCTTCAGCTGATAGATCGCACCCTTGAAAAGCTGCTCCAGCGCGAAGAAATAGCCCAGCGTGGTGTCGGAATAAAGCACGATGGCATCATCCAACACGCCAACGAAATATTCGCCGGCGCCAATGCGATCCTTCACAAGATCTGTGGGAGAATTCTTCACGTCGCCAATGTAAACGCGATTGGGATAGCTGCCGTCCGTCATGCGAACCTGCGCATCGTAGCCACTTTCCTTCTTGAAGCTCAGCGCCATCATCAGCGCGTTGGTGGCCACGCCATTCAGCGTGGGATCATAAATGAAATTGAAGGTGGCCTCGGGCTGATTTTTCAGAGAGCCCTTCAGAGAGGTCGTTGTGTTCTGCTCGTAGATCCCCCACGCGCCGTTGCCATCGGATTTCAGATGGGTGCGGCGCAGATCATGCTCCAGCGCGATCGCGCCGAGATCGTCGGTCACGCGGATCCCGATCAAGCCCTCCGCCACGGACAGCGCATAGTTGCCCTCAGCAGGAGCCGCACAAATCGTTTCTGCCAGTGCGCCCAGCAGGATCTTGGCGCCCTCGCCGGGCGTCTCATTCGCCTTCAGCGCGAACACCGCGGGCTTTACGCCGCAAACGTCGTCCATCACGCTTCGGATGCTCCATGCCAGCGCCACGGAGGCGGTGTCATCGGAAAAAGCATAGATCGAATAGTTGGTGCTATTGTTCTGTGCCAGAATCACGGCGGAGGGTTCAACAACGGGAGCCTCCGTGGCGCCGGGAAGGCTTTCCACCGCGGGAGTCTCCGTGGTTTGCACTTCGGAGGAGGCAGGACCGCAGGCGGTGGCCAAAAGAGTGATCAGTGCCAAAAGGCAGGCCAGCATTCTCTTTTTCATAGTGCTTTTCCTTTCTTATCAGGGGAGCCGCGCTCTCACAAACTCTCTGAAATCATAGATGGTGTACATCGTCATGTAGTTGGCCTCATGATACCAGGTGCAGTCATCGATTGCCTCGCGCACGTAGAAATAGAGATCATCGCCGTAGGTCACGAAATCCACGTACTGGAAGCCGTGCGCCCACATGGAATAGTGATCGTTGAGGATCTGTCTGTCCACCACCACGGTGTCGAGGATCGTCCAGTTGAGCAGATCGGGAGACGACACCAGCGCCAGCGCATTTCTCTGACCGGAGTAATCCATGGTGTTGATGGAGGTGAGGGAGAGATAGAGTCCCAGCTCCGCATCATAGATCAGAGAGAACTTAGACTGCGTGTAGGGGAATGCGATCAGACCGTTGCCCTGCGCCACGGGAGCCACCGTGCGGCCGTCGTCGCTTACGGTATAGAGCATCACGTAGCCCAGCGAGGGCGATGCATCCACGCGGTACATGGCATAGATCTGTCCGTCGGGAGCCATCACCACGTTGCCCTCCTCGATGCGGAAGTTTTCTTGAGTGGGGGTGTCGCCCGTAACCTTGATATAATTTTCCTTGGTGAGGAACTTATTGGGATCGTTGGAGAAGCTCCAGCTCTTCAGATCGAGGAGATCGGAGCCAACCTCCGCCGTTGCAATGGAGTTGTTGAAGGCCTTATAAACCTTGCCCTTGGCCACCAGCACGGTGTTGGGGGCGCCGCCGCCGGGAGAATGGTTCAGAATGGCCTCGCGGCTCTTGCCCGTTGCGGGATCGTATTCGGCGATCACGATCTTGCTGCCTCCGCTCTGGTTGCCCATGAGATAGAGCTTACCCTCCACCTCGAAAAGGCTCATCCAATGCACAGACTTCACGGTCAGCACCTTTTTCCAGGTCTTGCCGTCGTCCTCACTGCGGCGGAGATACAGCGGGCTCTCCAGCACGCGGTTTTCCGCCCAGGATCTCGTGGCATATTCGTTGGCACAGTAGATCACCTTCTTGCCGTTCTCCTCGCGCACAAGGATAGCGGGAGAATACAGCACGTCCACGATGGATTCCGCATAGTTATAGAGATACTTCGCCTCCTGATCCTCGGTGAGCTGATCCACCACCACGCGGGTTTGCTCCACGTTGTTGTTGGGCTCGGGGATCTTGGGATTATCGAAGAACTTCGGCATTCTCATCAGATAGGTGAGATTGGTGTAGTCTCCAACCTTCTCGCTCGTGTTGGCAAAGGATTTCTCGCCCTTGGGCGTGATCACGGCGATCTGACTTTGTGCATGGTAGGTGAGCGTGTAGTCACCGTTCTGCGAGCAGAAGGTCGTGAGATCCACGTAGCCGTCGGCATTGGCAGTGAGCGTTGAGCCGAAATACGTTTCAAGGAAGGGCTTCGGCGCCAGCACGCGGCCGTCCACCACCTTCATGCCCTTGGAATAATCGGAGGGATCCAGCTTTCTGATCCAGCCATCGTAAAGCACGGAGGATTTTCCGTTCATCAGGGCAATGCTCTTGCCC
>JAZRCQ010000102.1:0-2503 GCA_045659845.1 Eubacteriales bacterium | reverse complement strand
ACTATTTTATCATAGCAACTGTAGTTTGTCAAGATTTATATAATAGATTTTTGCAACCTTTAACTATTTTATTCTTTATTCTCATCTTTAAGTTTTAAAATTTTTGTTAAAAACTGTTGTCCCTACTTGAACACACTCGTGTCGGGCTCGCCCATCATCCAGAACGGCAAGCTCGTCGGCGCCGTCACCCATGTGCTGATCAACGATCCCACCACGGGCTACGGCATTTTCATTGAGAATATGCTGAATGCGGTGCAGATGCCCATGGCGAAGGTATCGTAAACAAAAGGCAATCGCAAACCGATTTCTCGGTTTGCGATTGCCTTTCTTTATTCCTTGCTCGGAATAATGGGATACAATTGGATCGTGTTGCCTCCGTCCACCACCAGCTCGGCCCCCGTGGTATGGCGGGCACAGGCCGCAAAATAGTAGACCGCATCGGCAACATCGGCTCCCACCGCCACGTCGCCCATGGGGGTGTAGCGCGTGGGAACGTTCACGTATCGCTCGGGATATTTCTCCCAGCGGTCGGTCTTGATCAGGCCGGGAAGGATGGCGTTCACGCGGATGTTGTATTTCCCAAGCTCCAGCGCCAGCGCGCGCACCAGCCCCAGCTGGCCGCCCTTCGAAGCCACGTAGGCCACTCTGTCGGGGATCGCACGGTAGGCCGTGTTGGAATTGATAAACACCACGTTGCCTCCGCCCTGCTCCTTCATTCGTCTGGCGGCATGCTCCGTCAGGCAATAGTTCCACACCACGTTGGTGTTGATCACCTTCATAAAATCGGTGAGCGGATTTTCAAACATTTTCTGCCCCAGCCCTTGGTCGGCCGCGTTGAGCACCAGCGTTTCAACAAACAAGCCCCATTGGTCGATCTCCGCAAACATCTTTTCCACAGCCGCCTCGTCAACGGTTCTTTCATCCAGCAGCGAATCGATCGGATACCCGATGATCTGCACCTCGGGAAACCTCTCCCGATATTCCTTTTCCTTTTCGCGAACCGTTTCGGGGTTTCTTCCCGTGAAGATCACGTTGTAGCCCTCGGCCGCAAATTTTTCCACGATCGCCACACCGGTGTTGATGCAGGCACCGGTGACCAACGCTGTTTTTCTCATACTCTCCTCCTGATCTCAGAAATAAAACTCGGTTTTGGCAGGGCGGATATCGGTGAGCGCGCCCGTGTAGTGGCGGAGATTGTGCTCAACGTAGGGATGCTCCAAGCAGGCCTCCTCGTTGATATCAATGCCGAGGCCGGGCTTATCTCCGATCTTGATCCGTCCGTTTTCGTGAACAAGGCTCTCATCCGTCACGTCTCGGCGCCACTCCACATCCGAATACATGATCTCAAGGATGCAGAAATTGGGGCAGCAGGCGGCAAGCTGAAGCGTTGCGGCATTGGCAATGGGGCCCGAGGGATTGTGGGGCGCGAAGGGAATATAATTCGCCTCTGCGATGGCCGCGATCTTCTTCAGCTCCATAATACCGCCCGCATGAGAAATGTCGGGCTGGATGTAATCGCAGGCCCGTCGGCGGAACAGCTCGTTGTAATCAAAGCGCGTGTAGAGCCGCTCGCCCGCGGAAATTGCCACGGGGGATTTTGCCCTTACGGCCTCCAGCGCCTCCAGATTGTTCGGCGGCACGGGCTCCTCCAGGAACATGGGCTTGAACTGCGCCACCTCCTGCGCGATTTTAATACCCGTGGGCACGTCGAAGCGTCCGTGGGCCTCGATCAGCAGATCCACCTCGTTTCCAACAGCCTCTCTCACGGCGGCAATGCAGCGCAGGGCCTTGTCGAGATCCTTGTTGGAGAGCTGCAGATAGCTCTTTCCGAAGGGATCCCATTTCAGGGCGGTAACGCCCCTCTTCACGGCCTCCTTCGCCTTTGCGCCGAACTCCTCCGGCTCTCTTGCGCCGGCAAACCAGCCGTTCACATAGATGCGGCAGTCCTCGTTCACCTTGCCGCCCAGCAGCTGATAAACGGGCACGTTGAGGGATTTTCCGAGAATATCCCAAAGCGCCATTTCCACGGTGGAAAGTGCCGACATCAGCACCGCTCCGCCGCGCCAATAGGCATCTCTGTAGATATCGTGATAATGCTTTTCGATCTGCCGGGGATCCTTTCCCACCAGATAGCTTTTGAGATGCTCGATCGCTCCCACAAGGGCCTTTTCCTTATATTCAAGCGTCCCTTCTCCCACGCCGGTGATCCCCTCGTCGGTGTAGATCTTGACGAAAACCCAATTGGTGCGGAAGCAATCAACAACGAATGTTTTCACGTCGGTTATTTTCATATGCCACTCCTTTTCCTGCATCGGGAGCGTTCCCGCCGATGCATTCGCTTGTATTTTATATTTCCGTTTCGTGATAGAGCTTCAGAATGATCTTTTCCTTCACGTCCAGCGTCTCGGGGGAGATCTCGTCAAACATCCCCACGTGATAAGTCGGAGGCCAAGCGGTCTTAGGAAGACAATGTCATAAATCAACTCCTTGGCTCACAGAAGGA
>JAZRCQ010000101.1:0-9082 GCA_045659845.1 Eubacteriales bacterium | reverse complement strand
ATTCTTTTTCCTTATCCATTTTCATCACCCACATCATTATATCACAAAATCGGCAGAGAAAACAAGAGTGATATTCCGACTCCGTCGGAGTGATATTGTCGCTATGCAACAGTGATATTGAAGCCTTGCGGCTTCAGTGATATTCTATTCGCCCTGAAACTCGCGAAGCGAATACCACTCGGCATATGCCGAATATAACTGCGTCAGCAATATCACTCGCCGGGAGGCGAATAGAACTGGCGTAATACTCCCCTTGCCACAACTTTTTTTTGGAGGTGTTTTATGCTGTTTTTGGAATCCTTTCAGCTTGCCGACGCGGATCAAGAGGATACTTTTGTTCTGTCTTATCCTTATCAGCTTGAAATGCAATGCTATTCACATGAAAATGTTTATCCCTTTAAGATCTTTCCGCAGAAGGGGCTGAAGCGAGTGGAGCTGGATCCGATCACGATCTTCTATGGCGGAAATGGCTCCGGAAAGTCGACGCTTTTGAACGTGATCGCGGAAAAGCTGCAGATAAAGCAAACCTCGCCGTTTAATAAAACTCCTTATTTTGAGGATTATCTGAAGCTTTGCCGCTTTTCCCTGGCCGATGGCAGATCCTTTCCGCGAGAAAGCCTGAAGCTTTCCAGCGACAGTGTTTTTGATCTCCTTTTGGATATCCGCGCCATCAACGAGGGGGTGGATCGCAACAGAGAGCGTTTGTTTGCACAGTATGAGCAAATGCGAAGCGATCCGATGCAACGCTTTTCCTCCTTGGAGGAGCTGGATGCCTTTCGAGAACAGCTTGACGCCAAGCGCAGAACCAAGTCGGCCTACGTTTCCCATAGAATGAATGGAAAAGAGCTGAAGGGAAGCTCAAACGGCGAAAGCGCTTATCAGTATTTTACTGAAAAGATCACGGGAGACGCCGTTTATCTTTTGGACGAGCCCGAAAACAGTCTGTCAGCCGAGCTGCAGGTCAGGCTGGCGCAATTTTTGGAGGAGGCGGCGCGGTTCTACGATTGTCAATTGATCATCGCAACCCATTCTCCGTTTTTGCTTGCCATGAAGGGAGCTAAGGTTTATGATCTGGATGCGACGCCCGTGGTTGAGAAGCATTGGACGGAGCTGAAAAGCATTCGGATCTATCGCGAGTTTTTTGAGTCTCATAAGAAGGATTTTTGATCAAAAAAATGGCCGTTAACGGAGAATTTCCGTTAACGGCCATTTGATTATAGCTCGGTTGCCTCCTGCTCGCGCTTGCGTGCAAGATAATCCTCGAAGGTGCCGCTGAAATCCACCATGCCGCCCTCGGGAGTGATCTCGATGATGCGGTTTGCAACGGTGTTCACAAGCTCATAGTCATGGGAGGTGAACATCACGTTGCCCTTGAAGGCCGAAAGGCCATTGTTCACGGCGCTGATCGACTCCAGATCCAGATGGTCGGTGGGCTGATCCAAAAGCAGGAAGTTGGATCCAAAGAGCATCATGCGCGAGAACATACAGCGAACCTTCTCGCCGCCCGAAAGAACGTTTACGGGCTTGAAAACGCTATCGTTGGAGAAGAGCATTCTGCCAAGGAAGCCGCGGAGGTAGGTTTCCGTGGTTTCTTTGGAATATTGTGCCAGCCAATCGATAATGCTCAGCGTGCAACCGTTAAAATATTCGGTATTATCGTGCGGGAAATAGGACTTTGTGATGCTCACACCCCACTTGAAATCGCCCGAATCGGGAGTGTCCTCCTCCATGAGGATGCGGAAGAGGGCTGTGATCGCCTGCTCGTTTCCAACGAACGCGATCTTTTCCTCCTTGTTCACGGTGAAGGTGAGATTCTTGAAAAGAGTGACGTCGCCAACGGTTTTGGTCAGCTCCTTCACAAAGAGAATATCCTTGCCGGCAATGCGATCCATATCGAAGCCGATGAAGGGATAGCGACGGCTGGAGGCGGGAAGCTCCTCGATGGAAAGCTTATCCAGCAGCTTTCGGCGCGAGGTGGCCTGGCGAGATTTGGATTTGTTTGCCGAGAAGCGGGAAATAAAGGCCTGCAGTTCGCGGATCTTTTCCTCGGCCTTCTTATTTTGCTGCTTGATCATCCGCTGGATCAGCTGGCTGGATTCATACCAGAATTCGTAGTTTCCGACATACATCTTGATGCCGTTGTAGTCGATATCAACGATATTGGTGCAAACGTCGTTCAGAAAATGACGGTCATGGGAAACCACGAGAACCGTTCCAAAGTAATCGGAAAGAAAATCCTCCAGCCAAAGCACGGCATCCATATCCAAGCCATTGGTGGGCTCGTCCAGCATGATGATGTCGGGATTGCCGAAGAGCGCCTGCGCAAGCATCACCTTCACCTTTTCGCTTTCCTTCAGCGAGGCCATGCTTTCTTCCAGAATGCTCACGGAAAGCCCCAATCCCTGCAGGAGCTTGGAGGCGTCGGATTCCGCCTCCCATCCGTTCATTTCCGCAAATTCGGCCTCCAGCTCAGAGGCGCGCATACCGTCCTCCTCCGTGAAATCCTCCTTTTCGTAGATGGCATCCTTTTCCTTCATGATGGAATAGAGCTTTTGATTGCCCATGATCACTGTGTCCAAAACGGTGTAGGAATCGAATGCAAAGTGATCCTGACGAAGAACCGACATTCTCACCGATTCGGGAATGGACACCTCACCGGTGGATGGCTCCAGCTCTCCGCAAAGGATCCGCAGGAAGGTGGACTTTCCCGCGCCGTTGGCGCCGATGATGCCATAGCAATTTCCGGGGGTGAATTTCAGATCGACGTTCTTGAAGAGAAGCTGACCGCCGAAATGAAAGCTGAGATTGTTGATCGTAATCATTTCATAACCGCCTTTTTTCATTATCTTTTCTATTATACTATATTTTTCTTGTTTTGACAAGCCTTTTTATGAGTTTTCTATTGAAAGTTTTGGCGATATGTGATATAATGAGATGAAAAGGACTCAAACGGAGGAGATCAATCATGAAGCTTGCAGTTTTGGACGCCGCCACTCTCGGAAACGATCTGGATCTTACCTTATTTTCGCAGTTTGGCGAGCTTGCGATCTATGCCACCACGTCTCCGGAGGAGATCGAAGCGCATCTTTGCGGCGCGGAGGTGGCGCTTTTGAACAAGGTGAAGCTTTATCGCGAGCAACTGGAAAAAGCACCGGATCTGAAGCTGATCTGCATTGCTGCCACGGGCTTCGACAACGTGGATCTGGACTACTGCAGCACGCATGGGATCGCCGTTTGCAACGTGGTGGGATATTCCACGCAATGTGTGGCGCAGGTCACCGTTTCCATGGCGCTTTCCTTGATGACGCATCTTCCGGAGTATAATGAGCAGGTGAAAAGCGGAGCCTACACCGAGCGCGGGATCCCAAACAGTCTGATTCCTGCATACCATGAAATTTTTGGAAAGACATGGGGCATTATCGGATTTGGAAACATCGGCCGACAGGTTGGAGCGGTGGCGCAGGCACTCGGTTGTCGCGTGTTGGTGAACAAAAGAACGCCGGTGGAGGATTGGAGCTGCGTGGATCTGGAAACGCTTTGCCGCGAATCCGACGTCATTTCCATTCACACTCCGCTCAACGAAAGCACGCGCGGCTTGATCGATGAAAAAATGATCTCCCTGATGAAGCGTGATGTGATCGTGATCAACGTGGCCAGAGGCGCCGTCACCGATGAGAAGGCACTTGCCGATGCGGTGGAGCAGGGAAGGATCGGCGGTCTTGGCGTGGATGTTTATTCCGTTGAGCCCATGCCCGCAGATCATCCGTTCCAAAGGATCCGGGGGCTTGCAAACGTTTGCCTGACGCCTCACATGGCATGGGGAGGCTATGAAACGCGAGTTCGTTTGCTGGAGGAAATGGCCGAAAATATTCGCTCCTATCTGAAGGGAGAACGAAGAAATCGAGTTGATCATTTCGGCATTTAAGGACTTTTCCTTGCACTTTCCACCACTTTTGAAGAAAAAAGGAGTTTTCTATGTTTTCTGATCCATCTGTCGAGTCTCTGCGGAGGATGCAAAAGCTCGGTATGACCGCACTCATTGCCGCCGCGCTTTTCTATGCAGTTGTTTGCTCTCCCGTGAGCATTCTGATCAATAGCAACGTTCGCTTTCGCGGCACGGTGCTTCCCGTGCTTTGGGATTTTGTGTCGATCCTGGCACAGTATTTCTATTACTGGATTTTTTTCTCTTTTCTGATACACGGTACGGCAGAGAACGGGTTGTCATCCGCAAAGCCTCTCTGCATCACCTTTGGGATCGCTTCAATTTCGAGATACTTCGTAAGTCTTATGATCGGAACGATTATTATGAGCGATTGGGGCGGCTTCGGCTATGAGTGCAAGCTCATGATCCCCGCCATTCTCGGTGATTTCTTAATTGCTGGGCTTGCCGTTCTGTTTACGTGGCTCTTTTTCCGCAACCATAATCAAAAGGCCTGTGCTTGTGCAGCAGAACGGGTGTTTGATCTTTCGTCTCCATCTCTGAGAGCCGCCATGACATCGGTGGCTATTCCATCGGTGCTCAGTTTGCTTTCCCGCCTGCGCTTCGATCTGTTTTTCGGAGATCCGCAGAGCCGCTACGATCTTCTCACGATGATCATTTCCTACGCCGGAGACATATTCAGCATTCTGATCGGCTATCTTGTGGTATTTTTGGTGCTGGAAAAGCTGAAAAAATATGCGGCTGAGATTGATTAAGCCCACGGTTGAGGAGCTTGACTTTCGTCAGGAGCTGCTTTCCGATGAAGCAACCATGTCCTATAATAAAGCCTATGGCGGCACCATTCCGTTCCCCCGAGAGCGGTGGAGCCAATGGCACTCGAAATGGATCTCCTCCGAGGATTCCCGATATTTCTATAGATATTTGTTTTCCGTTGAGGAGGCAAGGCTCGTTGGGGAGGTGGCCTACCATCAAGACAACATCGGACGGTGGCTTTGCGACGTTTTGATCCATGCGGATGCAAGAGGAAGAGGCTACGGCGGAGAAGGCTTGGAGCTATTGTGCAACGCAGCCGCCGAGAACGGGATCTTCGAGCTCTATGACGTGATTGCCGCGGACAATCCTTCGGTTGGATTATTTCTTCGCCACGGCTTTTCGGCGGTTTCGCGCGATGAAGCCGCAGTGACCGTGAAAAGAACCCTTGAAATCAAAAAAGACTGTTTGCCGTGATCCTCGATCGGAGGAAGGCGGAAACAGTCTTTTTTCTTTATCGATTCTGCTTCATCAGTTCAAATGCAAGAACGGCGGCTGAAGCCGATGCAGAAAGAGAGCCGCGAAACTCTCTTCCGTAATCAATGCGAACGATATGATCTGCCGAATCGAGGATTTTGCGGGAGATCCCGCGCTTCTCACCGCCGATCACCAGCAAAAGAGGATAGTTGAATTTTTCTTCAAACACCGAAACCGAGTCGCGAATGCCGGCGCAAAGGATCCGGTAGCCGGCTTTGTGAAATTCCTCCACCAGCGTATCGGCGTCGGCGGTGAACACGGGAAGCCGCTCGGATGCCCCTGCAGAGGAGCGTGCAACAACGCCTGCGGCACTCAGCCAGTTTCGGGGAGGCAACACGATTCCATCCACTCCTGCGGCATAGAGAGAGCGGATCGCGTTCCCGAAATTGTATGGATCCTCCACGCCCTCCAGATATACGTAGAATCCTTGTTTCTTCAGAGCGGATGCGGAAAGCATCGGAAGCGTTCGGTCGCTGCAAAAGGCAAGGATGCCGCCGTGAGAGGTACCGATAGAATAAGCATCGATCTCCTCGGGGGAAACGAATTCCACGGGGAAGCCTTTTTCATGCGATTTTGCCGTGAGAAACCCGATCTCGGGAGTTTTGCGATGACGCTTGGAGGCGTCCACCCATATTTTCTCAACGCTTCTGTCATTGATAGTCGGATCGGCATTCAGGAGCGCAGAAATCGATGTGATCCCCTCCAGAATGGTTGATGCTTGATATTTCACGTCTTCTTTTTTCATGGTTGATTCCTTTTTCTTCTATTTTTGATCAGCACCGCATAGAATGATACCGAATCTAATCACTGAGGAGGATCAAAATGTCGGGATCGGCTTGGAGCGGAAAGGCGCGTTGCATCGTGCTGGGGGAATATCTGGTGGAGCATCGGGCCACGGTTCGATCTGCCGCCGCCGTTTTCGGTGTCAGCAAAAGCACCGTACATAAGGACGTTACACAAACGCTGAAGCACGTTAACCGCAGGCTCTATCTGCAGGCGCAGGAGGTGCTGCTCACCAATAAGCAAGAGAGACATTTGCGCGGCGGAGAGGCTACAAGGATCAAATACAGCGAACGCGGCTCATAAGGGAAGCAGCTCCTGCTGGCCATAGAGCAAGCGATCCAATTCACCGAGTGTGAAATGATGGGATGCAACGGAAAGATAATGGTCCATTTCAAAATAGCAGGCCTTGCCGAAGGAATTCAGTCCCGTTCCCAAAACCACGGGAGCGCCTCTTGAAAGCATTTCCCGCATCAGCTCACGCGAGCTTTCCCGCAAGAGCGCCGAATAACGGAAGCTATATGCGGCGGTTGGCAACCGACTCCACCGCAAAACGTCCTCACGCGGATAGAAATCCTCCAAGGCGTCAAACTCCATAAAGAGAAGGCGATAGCGAGTGTGGTAGAGCAGTTGATTCAATTCCACGGCTATGGATTGCCGATCGATCCGAACGAGAGGGAAGCGAATGGGAAGAAACGGCGTTCGCGTTAGTCGAAGCCTTCCGAGCGACGGCGTTTTTGAAAGCCCGGGCGCGATCATAGCGGCGGCACACGGCTTGATGCGAAGGCTGGACGGAAGATGCTCGGAAACCGCTTGCACGGCGCGCTCTCTGCGAAGCAGAAATAACGGAACAGACTCCAATGCAGGCTCGAAGCAAGGCATCATGCGGAAGCGCTTGACGCCATATCGCTCGGCGAGAAGCTCCATGGCCTGCGCCGCCTCCTGCGGATCGCGAATCAGCTCTCCCATCATCGGCAGAAGCCGACAGTCCCAATCGTAATAGAGAGGCACGATGTTCAGCGTGCTGCGCTATACGCCGCGAGAATGGCTTCCAGCTCGGCAACAGATGCCTCGGTGGTTGCCCAGCTGGTGGCAAATCTTGCCACGGTGTGCGTTTCATCAAAGCGCTCCCAGAAGCCAAAGCGAACCTTCGAGAACAGCTCACGATAAAGCGAATTCTCCAGGATCACGAACACTTGGTTGGTCACTGTTTCCAAATAGAAGCGATAGCCGTGTTCGGCAAAGATCTTTCTGAGACGGTCGGCCATACGAATGGCATTGGCAGAAGCCTCAAAATAAAGGCCGTCTGTGAAGAGCGTGTCAAACTGGATCCCGAGCAAGCGTCCCTTGGCAAGAAGCGCACCGTGCTGCTTTACCTTGCTGAAAAAGCGCTTCGGCGTGCGGCCCTCGGCAAAGACAACTGCCTCGCCGCAGAGCGCACCGACCTTGGTGCCTCCGATATAGAACACGTCGCAAAGTCTTGCCAGATCGGGCAGCGTCACGTCGGTGCCGGAGGACATCAGCCCATAACCAAGTCTTGCTCCGTCGAGATAGAGATACAGGCCGTTTTCGCGGCAGATCATAGCAATCTCCGTCAGCTCGGCCAACGTGTAGAGTGTGCCGTACTCGGTGGGATGAGAGAGATAGACCATTCTCGGCGCCACGGTGTGATCGTGATTCTCATCGCCGTTGAATACCGCCAAAAGCTCCCGAAGCGCGGGAATGGAGAGCTTTCCCTCGATCTGAGGAATTTCCAACACCTTATGGCCTGTGTATTCAATTGCGCCCGCCTCATGCCCGTTGATATGACCTGTTTTGGCAGCAATCACGCCTTCGGTGGCATCCAGCATGGTGTCGATCACGATCTGGTTGGTTTGTGTGCCGCCCGTAAGCAAATGCACGTCGACCTTCTCGGTTCCGCAGGCCGCCTTGATCTTGGCCTTGGCAGATTCGCAATAGGAGTCCAAGCCGTAGCCTGGCAACTGCTCGCGGTTGGTTTCAGAAAATCTCTTCAGGATGGCCTCAAGACAGCCCTCTGTGTAGTCGCTTTCAAATGATAACATATTCATGCATCTCCGATCGTTTTAATACATTACATTATATACCATTTTGATCGATTTGTCAATATCATGCGCTCGGTTTTGCCGCCGTCAGAGGAAATCCGGGAGAACTATTGACATTTCACCTTCAATATGCTATAATAGCATTGTATCAACGAAACAATTCTTCAGGAACGTAAAGGAGAAGGAATATGAAAAGAACCTTGATCGCACTCGCGTTGAGTGCCGCAATGCTGGCCGGAATGACTTCCTGTGTTGCCGCACCAAACAAGAATTCCGATGCCTCCACAGAGGCTGCAACCAAGGGAGAAGTGCCGACGTATTATGAGGACGTTACCGCCACCGATGAAGGCGGCAACTCTGTGTTCGTCACCGACGAGGCCGGCGAAAAGGTGACTCAAGTGGCAACCGGTGAAGGAAACCGCTTGGAGATGGGCGGAGCCAACACAGAAAGCGGCTGGGGCGAGATCCACCGCCCGAACTGATTCAAAAGAATCCCTTTTGCGCAACAACGCAAAAGGGATTCTTTTTTGCATACGGTGAAATCGAAGAATGATCCGCGTGAAGGAGGTACTCCATGCAAAACAGCTTCAGCGTGGTTGGGGAAGCTCTCTTCTTGGTTCGGTGCTCTCCTTAAATGCATCGAATGCATCGATCTTATTCTGTTTCTTGAGGTGTGATCAAGAGATTCAAGGTTTCATAGATGCCGCGAATGGGGATCAGACGGATGCCATCCACAGAGAGAGGGCGTTTTTCCAGATTCCGATAGGGAACAACTGCCTTTGTAAAGCCTAAACGGGCAGCCTCCCGCACTCTTTGCTCCAGATTGGAAACGGCGCGGCATTCTCCCGCGAGACCCAGCTCTCCGATGGCGATCAGATCGTCGGGGATCACGCGATCGGTCATGGAGGAGATGAGCGCCATCGCTACGGAAACGTCGGAGGCCGGCTCGTCCAGGCGAAGACCGCCGATCACGTTCATGTAAACGTCATTTTGATGAAATTTCAAGCCAAGG
>JAZRCQ010000100.1:0-8951 GCA_045659845.1 Eubacteriales bacterium | reverse complement strand
CGGCGACCTTGTTATTATACCACATTCTTTCTCGCTTGTCAATACCTTTTTCAAAGTTTTTAAAACTTTTTTGGTTTTTTCAAGCTTTTCCAAAAGAATCTGGGGCTTTTTGCAAGCCTCGCATATTATAGCACTTTCAGGGGCGTTTGTCAAGCCCTTTTTTGAATTTTTTTGAATAATTTTTTCCTTAGGCGTTAACACTCCCTTCACCACAAAAACGGAGGTTTTCATGCTTTCCATTTTCCTTCGCACCCTTCTCATCTATCTCCTTCTCATTGCCACCGTTCGCCTGATGGGAAAGCGCCAGATCGGCGAGCTGGAGGTGAGCGATCTCGTCACCACGCTTCTTCTCTCCGAGCTGGCCGCCCTTCCGCTTACCGATCTCAACATTCCCGTTTCCCATTCCGCGATCCCCATGATCACTCTGCTCTTTCTGGAGGTTGCCTCCTCCGTTGTCCTGATCCGACTGCCGCGTCTGAAGGGACTGGTATCCGATCGCCCCACCGTGCTCATCCGCCAAGGTGCGCTTTCCCAGCAAGCGCTGCTCTCGGCGCGCCTCTCCATCGAGGAATTGATGGGCGAGCTTCGCCAGCAGGGCTACAACGCCCTCGATCAGATCGAGGATGCCATTCTTGAGAAAAACGGAAAGGTCACCCTGCTCCCCAAGCCTGCTCATGCGCCTCCAACAGCAGGACAGCTGGGCTTGAAGTCCGATCCTCCATCGTTGATGCACGTGGTGCTATCGAACGGCCGCATCAACCTCGAGGGGCTTCGTCTCGTGGGGCTCGACACCGATTGGTTTATGAAGGAGCTGAAGGCGCGGGATCTTACTCCCGAGGATCTGTTTTGTGCCACCGCCGACTCGCTCGGCAATCTCTATCTCCTCCCCACAGAAATCAAAAAAGAAAGGAAACGGAAGCCTTGAAGATCTTTTTTATTTCCGCGATGCTTCTGGCCGTTACGCTCATGGGAATCCTCTTTAACTGTCTCTATATAAATAATGTAGGAACCGATCTGAAGGAGCAGGTTGCCGCCCTCCCGTCTCCCGAGCGTGCCGGCACCGCCGAGGCCATTCTCGGCGTTGAAGCATTGCAATGCAGGTGGAGCGAGCTTCGCCGCATAGCGCTTTTCACATCTCATCGCCTGCTGATCGATCGGGTGGACGAGCAGATCAGCCGCCTGTGCTCTGCCGCGCAGGGCGGCGATTCCGAGGCCTACCGCACCGCCGCGCTCCTGCTCTCCGACTCGCTCGACGCCTTCCTGCACCCCGAAAGTCTCCGCGGCGTGCTTTGATTCAAAGTCTCCCCGCGATTTCTCCCCTCAGACGGGCAAGGATCCGCTTTTCCAATCGGGAAATATAGGATTGGGAGATCCCCATGCGATCGGCCACCTCCTTTTGCGTCAGCTCCTCTCCGCCTCCCAGACCGTATCGCAGGCAGATCAGCTCCCGCTCCCGCGGCTCCAGAGCCTCCACGGCCGAGCGCACCGCTTCCCGCTCCTCCTTTTTTTCCAGCTCGTAGGAAACGCTGTCCTCCTCGCTTCCCAGCACGTCGGAAAGCAATAGCTCGTTTCCGTCCCAATCCACGTTCAAGGGCTCATCCATAGACACCTCGCATCGCTGACTGCTCCGCTTGCGGATGTACATCAGGATCTCGTTTTCGATGCAACGGGAGGCATAGGTTGCCAGCTTGATGCTCTTGTCAGCCCGAAAGGTGTTGATGGACTTGATCAGCCCCATAGTGCCGATGGAGATCAGGTCCTCCAGCCCCACCCCCGCGCTTTCGTAGCGCTTCGCAATGTAAACCACCAGGCGAAGGTTGTGCTCCACCAGCACGTCCTTCGCCCTCTGCTCGTGGATCCGCTCGATCCATTCATTCTCGCTTTCCCGATCCAAGGGCAACGGCAGAACGTCGGGCCCGTTGATATAAAAAACACCCTTTGCGAGCAGCTTCCGAAGAAGCCCGCAGAAAAAATCCTTGATCTGCTTCATTGCAATCACCTCACTCTTGATATTATGAATGCGGAAAGAGGGCATCGAAGCCCTGCGCGCGATCCCCCAGCTCCGCCCATGCGATCAGATGATCGCAGGAATCCCGCGTTTCTCCCTCGATCACAGTCAGTGCATCGGGAACGATCGCCCGTAAAAGACCGTTACCCGTTGCTGTTTTGACGGGGATCACACGCAAACGCGCCGCCAAGGAGGGCGCTGTTGGATAGTCCTCCCGAAAAAGAGCGGCAGGCAGCAAGGGCTCCAGCACGCGCCGATCTGCCACGATCACGCTTCTGCCGCTCACGGGATCGCGAAGCAGATTGCCTGTGTCCACCATGGCTCTCAGCTCCACGGCCGTCCCCAGCAGGATCGCCTCCACTCGCACCTCCTTCGAGCCCCTCGCTCGCCCCAGCAATCGGCCGCCGTGAGCGGTGAACAAACCCGAGATAGCCGCCAGCAT
This sequence comes from Eubacteriales bacterium, assembly GCA_045659845.1. Taxonomy (GTDB): domain Bacteria; phylum Bacillota; class Clostridia; order Oscillospirales; family CAG-272; genus UMGS1865. The sequence continues at coordinate 6,501 of JAZRCQ010000100.1, read as the reverse complement.
CGCAAAGATCCAAACCGAAGCACCATCGCTCTCTGCCGAATCCAATGGCAGCTCCAGCCGATTGAGAAAGGAAAAAAGGATCGTCATCATGCCGCCGAGAAAGGCCGAAATAAGCAGCTGAGCACCGCTCTCTGCCGCCAACCGCCAAGCCCCGTGCCGTCGCTCGCCAAAGGCCACGGCACACATTCCAAAGGCCGCAAAGGCATCGGTCAGCAATCCCACCGCCCCCGAAAGGCCAAAGAGAAGCGCAAAGCAAGCATAGAGCCCTCCCAGTGCCGCTGCCAACCAAAGGCGCGGCATGCTTCTTTTTCGGTGCAACACCGCCGCCGTGATCAAAAGGCAGATCAGATCCATACCCAGATTCACCATAAAATACAGATCCAAGTAGACCTCCTGCATCGGCATCCCTCCCCTCTCGCCCTTTATTATATCTCTTGGCCTCCGCATTTTTTGTCGCAAACAGGTGGAGATGCAAACTTTTTTTCGGGGATGCCTTTACATTTCTCCAAAAATGTGGTATGATAGAATGAATGAAGTAATTTTTCCGCAAGGAACCAAGGAGGAACAGATCATGTCTCATCTTTCGCAATTTCGCCAAACGCTTCTGAAGGAGGGCTTTGAGGCCGCCATCATTTCCCATAAGGCCAACCAGCGCTACCTTTCCGATTTCGATTTCGACGACGGTCTGGTGCTTGTGACCGCCGACGATGCTTATCTCCTCACCGACTTCCGCTATCTGGAGGCCGCCGAGGCAGGTTGCTCCAAGGAGCTGCAGATCCTCACGCCCGAGCAGGGGCATCTCGCCTGCATCCGCGGCATTCTGGAGGATAAAAAGGCCTCCCGCATCGCCATCGAGGAGAGCGACCTTTCCTACGGCGCTTATCAGCGCTTCGCCGAAAAGCTCCCCGTCTGCAAGCTGGAGGGCGGCGCCTCCCGCCTGCTGGAGACTCAGCGCCAATGCAAGGACGATCGCGAGCTGGACGCCATGGCACGCGCACAGGCCGTGACCGATGCCGCCTTTGCCCACATTCTCAAGTTCATTCAGCCCAACATGACCGAGCTGGAGGTTGCGCTGGAGCTGGAGTTCTTCATGCGCCGCAATGGCGCGGAGGCTCTCGCCTTTGATACCATCGCCGTTTCCGGCAAGTCCTCCTCGCTCCCTCACGGCGTTCCCGCCGACAAAAAGCTGGAGCGCGGCTTCTTCACCATGGATTTCGGCGCTCGCGTGGACGGCTATTGCTCCGACATGACGCGCACCGTGGTGCTGGGGAAGGCCGACGAGGAAATGAAAAAGCTTTATCACACCGTTCTCAAGGCTCAGACCTCCGCTCTGGCCGCCGCCGCAGAGGGCGTTGCTTGCGCCGAGCTGGATAAGATCGCCCGCGGCATCATTGATTCCGATCCCGCCTACAAGGGTGCCTTCGGTCACTCCCTCGGCCACGGTGTCGGACTCGCCATTCACGAAAATCCCCGTCTTTCCGAAAGAGCTCCCAAGGAGGAGGTTCTGAAGAGAGGCCACGTGGTCACCTTTGAGCCCGGCATCTATCTCGTTGGTCAGTACGGCTGCCGCATCGAGGACATGGCCGCCATCCGTCCCGACGGAAGCTTCCACAACTTCACCAAGAGCCCCAAGGAACTGATCGAGCTGTTCTGAGAAAGGAGCCGTTATGATCGCTTTTGCACTCACAACTCCCGAGGAGGAGATGGTCACGCGGATGTTCAATCTCGTGGATCTGCTGGCCTATCGATTCGATGAAACGCCGGCACTCTTTGTGCTTTCCTATCTGCTGGGCATTCTCGCCTGCATCATCCTCCCCTATTTGATCGGCAGCATCAACCCCGCCATCCTCATCTCCCGCTTCGTTTACCATGAGGACATCCGCAATTTCGGAAGCGGGAACGCCGGAACCACCAATATGCTCCGCACCTATGGAAAAAAGGCAGCTCTCGCCACCTTTCTGCTGGATCTCGGCAAGGCGGCCGCGGCTTGCTTCCTCGGTCTCCTCATCTGGGAGATGAACGGTCTTGGCATCGCGGGATTCTTCGTGGTGTTTGGCCATATGTACCCCATCTTTGAAAAATTCCAAGGAGGCAAGGGCGTGGCCTGCCTCACCGTGGTGGCGTTGATCACCTCGATCTTCACCAACAACTGGATCGCCCCCGGTATTCCCTTCACCTTCCTCTTTCTGCTCATCGTATTCGCCGTGGTCGTCATTGGCACGCGCTACGTTTCCATGGCATCGGTGACCTGTGCCTTCCTTTATCCCGTTCTGCTTCACTCCCTTTCCGGCCCCAATGCAGGAATCTGCGTGGCAATGGCCGTGCTTTCCGCCTGCTTCGTGGTGTATAAGCACAAGGAAAATCTGAAGCGCATCTACAACCGCGCCGAGTCGCAGATCAGCTTTAAAAAGACCTCTAAAAAGAGGATCGACGAGGCCGCCAAGGAGGACGAGAACGCATGACCGCCGCAGAACAGTTAAGCGCGCTTCTGCTTCTGGCTGCCCAAAAGCACGCGTTGAAAAAGGCCGTGTTCTCCAAGCCCGAGGCAGGCGCCGCCCCCAAAAGCGTGGTGACGCTGCGGCAGATCGGCGAGAGAGAGCTTCTGCAGATCGAGCAATTTTTGGCCGACAACAAGGCCATCCACAAAAACTTAGAGCTTGAGGAGGCAACGGAGGAGCTGATCCGCTTGACCGAGGCCTACGGGCAGGTCAATCTGCTCTGCTCGGCGGGAGATTGCGAGCTTCGTCGCTCTAAAAACCGCGAAAAGGCCACTCTGATCGGCGGAGATAAGCTGGAGAAAAAGCTCCGCGCCAACGAGGCTGCCGCCCTGCGCCCGCAAGGCAACAACCGCGAAAAGAACCGCATCCTCACGGGCGAGGAGTCCTTCCTGCGCGCCTTGGACGTGAGCGATAAAAACGGCCGCATCCACGACAAAAAGCAGGCAAAGTTCCGCCAGATCAATCGCTTTCTGGAGCTGATCCGCGATTGCCTCCCCGCGCTTCCCGCCGAAGGAGCTCTGCGGATCTGCGATCTCTGCTGCGGCAAGAGCTATCTCTCCTTCGCCGCCTACCATTATTTTGCAAACGTGCTGGGACGCGAGGTTCGGATGACCGGCGTGGGTCTCAAGCCCGACGTGGTGGAGCATTGCAACCGCGCCGCCGCCGAGCTGGGCTTTCACGGTCTTGAATTCCTTTGCGGCGACGTTTCCGCCTACGATGCAGGCGAGCACGTGCATCTGGTGATCTCCCTCCATGCCTGCGACGTTGCCACCGACCTGGTGCTGGAGCGAGCCACCTGCTGGGGCGCAGAGGTGATCCTCTCCACCCCCTGCTGTCACCATGAATTGAACCACAATATCCGTTGCGATCAGCTTTCCTTCATCACCGACCACTCCATGCTGCGGCAAAAGCTTTGCGACGCCGCCACCGATGCGCTCCGCCTCTGCTATCTGGAGGCCATGGGCTATGAAACGGCGGCGCTGGAGCTGATCGATCCCGAGGAAACGCCCAAAAACGTGATGCTTCGCGGCCTGAAGCGCCCCTCGTTCCGCGCCGATTCCCCTGCCGCACAGCTCGCCAAGGCCCGCTATCTGCAGGCCAGAAGCTATCTCACAGGAGGTCTATCCGATGTTCAAGCAGTTCTTTTCCCGCCTGAAGGGCGGCAAGAATAATCCCGAAAGCCCCGCCTACCGCCGCAGAATGGCGGAAAAGATCGCAGGGCACACCGTTCGCTACGTCACCGAGCGAAGAGGCGAGGTGGATGAGGTGATCGGTCGGCGCGGCAGTGTGGATCTCCGCAACGACGAGCTGATCGTTTTCGCCTCCTCTGAGGTGATATTGCGATGCGACGTGGATCAGCTGCAGGCCTGGGAGCTTCTCTCCAAGGACGGCGTGGTGGTCACTGCGCCCGACAAGGAGCATGGCGGCGTCATGCGAACCATTATCGTTTACTACGTTTACTACCGCTGACCGCACAGAAAGGAGCGACCATGATCCTCCCCGATCTTCTGGATGCCGAGGGCAAGGCCGCGCGCTTTCGCCGCATTTGCGACGATGCCATGAGCGAGCATCGCTCCCGCGGCGAGGAGGGCGTTGGCACGTTGGCCGAGAAATGGCAGCATCAGATCATCAAGCGCTATCTCACCGAGAACGCCGATGAGCATGAGGTTGGGATCCCCGGGCGGCGCTTCGTGGCCGACGTGCGCGTTGGCGATCACATCTACGAGGTGCAAACCGCCGCCTTCGGCCCCATGCTCAAGAAGCTGGTCTACTGTCTGGACACCACGCCCTGCCGCATCACCGTGGTGCATCCCATCGCCAAAAACGCGTGGGTGAGCTACATCAATGAAAAAACGGAGGAGATCTCGCACCGCAAGCGCTCTCCGCGCCACGGCCGCGCCATCGATCTGCTCCCCATGCTCTATCCCCTTCTGCCCATCCTTCCCAACTCCCGTCTGGATTTCCGACTCCTGCTTCTGGAGGTGCATGACTTCCGTCTCACCACCGCCAAGGGGCGACGGGCGGGCAAATTCGAGCGCATTCCGCTGGAGCTTCTGGAGGATCTCACCCTGCAAGCCGCCTCCGACTTCAAGGCGCTCCTGCCTCCCCTTCCCGACTCCTTCAGCGTTCGCGAGTTTTCCGCTGCCACGCGGATCCGCGGGATCGACGCCTACTCCGCCGTTCGCGTGCTGGCGGCGCTCGGCGTGCTTCGGGAGATCACCGAGGAGGGCAAGCCCATGCGGTTTTGCTTTATCATCTGAAAAAAAGTACCGTCCGCGCCAATGCGCGGACGGTTTCCCTTTATTCCGTTTTCAGGCTCTCCAGAAGAGCCTCTTTTTCATTGGGCAGATCGCCGTCGATCACGGCGTCGAGAAGTCTCGCAAGGGCTTCCCCCAGCTCCTTCCCCGGGCGATAGCCCAAGGCCAGCAGATCGTCTCCCTTCACGGCAAGATCTCGCAAAGTCAGGCAAGCGCCCTCCTCGGCGATCTCCCGCATCAGATCGGGGATCACGCTATGCGAAGGCGGCAGCTCGGTGTGCTCCGGCGCGTGCGCCAAACGGTCACAGCGCTGGATCTCCAAAAGATCCCAAACACCCTGCTCCCCAAAGCGCAGAATGGCCCGCTTCACCTGCTTCTTCTCGCAACCGATGTCCACGTCGTGGTAGCGGATCAGCTTCAGAAGCTGCTCACGAGTGGCGTTATCGTATTTCAACCGCTGCAAAAGCTCGTTCGCCATCCAAACGCTCATCTCGGCGTGTCTGGGGAAGTGACCTCCCTTTTCGTCTCTGAAATACGTGGCAGGCTTGCCAATATCGTGGAGCAGGATCCCCCAGCGCACCATCAACCGATCCGAACGCGTCTCGGCCAGCGCATGGAGCGTATGCTCCCAAACGTCGTAAACGTGAAAACGGGAATGCTGCTCGAAGTCGACGGAAAGCCCCAGCTCGGGGAGGACCTCGCAGATCACGTCAATATATTCCCGCAGGATCGGAACCGCTGCGGCACCGCAGATCAGCTTGTCCAGCTCCACGCGCACCCGCTCGGAGGCAATGCGGGACAACAGCGCTTTGCACCGATGCACGGCCGCCGCCGTCTCCTCCTCCAGATTGAAATTCAAAACAGAGGCGAAGCGAATGGCTCGGAGCAAGCGCAGACCGTCCTCGCAAAATCTTGTTTCCGCATCGCCAACGGCGCGGATCAAGCCTCTCCTCAGATCCTCCACGCCGCCGAATTCGTCCACCAGACCGCGCGTGGGATGGTAGGCCATGGCATTCACGGTGAAGTCTCTGCGGGAAAGATCGTCGCGCAGATTGCGGGAGAAGGTAACGCTATCGGGATGGCGATTGTCCGCATAGGCACCGTCCACCCGATAGGTGGTGACCTCCAGCGGCTCGTTCTCATAAAGAACGGTCACGGTGCCGTGCTTGAGCCCCGTTTCGATCACTCGGCAATCCGAAAAGCAGGCCAGCGTTTCCTCGGGAAGCGCGTTGGTGGTGAGATCCCAGTCGCCGGGCACTCTCCCCAGCATGGAATCCCGCACGCATCCGCCCACGGCCCAGGCCTCAAAGCCTCGCTCCTCCAATCTCCGGATCACGAAGTCGGCTCCTTTTGAAAGCGTTAACTGCAAGGCGCTCCCCTCCTTTTGAAATCATTTACGTTTTTTCGCCTCGGAACATCCATTTTCTGCCCGCCAGCGCGCGATAGAGAACGATCCCCAGCACGTAGGCCGAGAGGATCTCCCCCGCGCCCACCGAGGCAAACAGAAAGGGCAGACCCTCCTCTGCATGGTAGGCAAAGGCAAGGACCGGCGGCACGATCAGCGTGTTGGCCAAAACCGTTGGCAGAGGCGCAAGATAGGGCTTTTTTCTCAGCCATCTCGCCCCCAGCGCCCCCAGCAGAGTGGCCAACGAGCCGAACACCACATCCTGCCACAGGCACGCCATGAACAGATTGGAAATCAGGCACCCGATGGCAAGACCGGGAATGGCGGCAGGCATAAAGAC
>JAZRCQ010000099.1:0-12048 GCA_045659845.1 Eubacteriales bacterium | reverse complement strand
TCTACCACAGGAGGCTCTTTTTTTCAATTGTCCGTTTTTAACGGACTTGTGCATTGCCGCGGTGACTCTGTTTCATTTAAGAGGTGGCCTCGGTGGCGGCTCGTTCTCTTGCCTCGATCACGATGGTGGGAGATCGGCCGTTGACCAGCTCATATTCCGTTTCGCAATAGGTGTAGGATTCCAAGAGGCCCTCAATATTGCCGCTGAGGATATCGGCTCCAAGCTGTCCGACGCCCTTCAGAAGTCCTCTGCTGTAATAATTCTCCACCTGCAGAAGCGTGTAGTCATAGGAAACGTAGACCTTGTATTCCATGGATTTCGGAAGCCTGGAAAGAGCGATTGCGCCGTGATAGGCATCTATTTGCTTGGAAACGGCGGATTTGATATCGGCGGTTGCCCGAAGCAAAGCCTCCTTTTGCAGATTGCTCAGCTGATATTTTTCCGAAAGGAAGCTCAAAAGCTCACCTTCCAGAATGCCTCTGTTCAGCACCACGTCCTCGTTTCCCCAATCGGAGAGGAGCAGCACCTCCTCGCCGCTAACGCGCAGCTGCTCGTAAACGTCGGTGAAGACGTAGGCCCCGTTGGATTTTTCGATCAGGATTTTTGCCACCTTCAAAAGATCCCAGTTGGAGATCCGCTCGGTGTAGCCCCTTTGTTGCCAAAAGGAGAATTCGGTGGCGGAAACGGGAGATCCGCAGGTCACCGCCTCATAGCGGGGCTGATGGATGACGTCATATTGAACGCTGATGCCAACTCCGGCCCGTGCCTTGCTTTCGCTGTGCTGAATATAGATCGTAGCCGCTCCCTGTGCCACGGCGGTCACCGTTCCGTTGGCGGATACCGTCAGCACCGAGGGATCACTGCTGGCAAACAGAAGCTTTTCCGTGATCCGTTGGTCATTTTGAACGTCGTAGACGCTGAGAACCTGCTTGCTTCCGGCCTTCATATGCCGTTGGGGACTGCGAACCTCGATCTCCGTTTGCTCTGCGGAATTGCAGCCGGGGAGGGTGAGGCAGGAAAGCAGAACGGCGCAGATGATCAACAGGAGTCCGATTCGTTTTCTCATGCTGTTTTCTCCCTGTACTCAATGCAGACCCTGAGGTTTTCCACGTTCAAGATCTCGTCGTAATTTTTCTGATAGGTGTAGTTTTCGCGAAGGGTGCCAAACTCCAGTTTCAGCAGATCCTGCACCGTCAGGCCTGTTCCCGTGAGCAGTCCGTTGGCGTAGAACGACATATTGGTGATATAATCGAAATCTCCGCGGATGACCACACGATATTCCAGGTTCTGATCCATTTTGTTGAAATGGTAAACGGAATCCGCGGGAAGTCCGCTCGCCAGCAGAGAAAGAAGGGCTTCGCGGAAGGTCTGATAGGAGCTGCCCATTTCCGCTCCGTCCAGAATCAGCTCCGCGAGCAGCTTGGAATGAATGCTCTCGGGGGTGATCTCGGCGGTGTTGACGGAAACGGTCTCGTTGGTCCAATCCGAAAGGGGATAGAGCACCACGTCGCGAACGCGCCCCTCATAGTACATCATGGAGAATTGATATTTGTCTTTGCTGAAAAGCTCGGCGATCATGCCGATAGGCAGAGAGGAGGTGGTGGCGGCACTCACCACGTTCAGGCCGAATTTCAAGGCGTGGTCGGCGATGGCATCCAAGTGGCCGTCCACGTATTGCCCAACGCGCTTCACCGTGGCAAAGGCGGGCACAACGGTGTCGTAGCCGACGAACACCTCCGTGGACGCGCGCACCGAAAGGTCGCTTTTCAGAATGGCAACAACGCGAACGGGGCCTGCGGCGCGGCATTGGATCACGCCATAGGCGTTTACGGAGACCACGGAATAGTCACTGCAATCCCAAAGCAGCTCCGAGGGATCCACCACGGCGCCGCTTTGATCCTTCACGGTGAGTGTCAGCTCATCTCCCCGACGGCAATCGGCGGGGAGGGGTTCGATCCGAAGGGCGCGGACGGCGGAGAGCTCTTCTTCCTCGGAGCTGATGCAGGACGTGAGCAGAAGCGTGAGCGCGATCAGAAGCATCAACGCTCTGTAAACTGTTTTTTTCATGGCTTTCCAAAATCAATTCGATCGGAAACGGATCAGAGGCCCATTTCTCGGATGAGAGAGGCTTGCAGGCGTGCAAAGAAGGCGGGATCCTTCGGATATTCCGTGAAGGTGAGAACACCGTCGGCGGCCTCCATCAGAAGCTCCTCGGTGCGCGCTCTGCCGAGCCGCTCGGCGGCGAGATCCAAAAGGCGCATATCCTCCATGGCTTGACGAAGGGCGTTGATGCGCATGGATTCCCAAGGCGTTCCGTCATCTCCGGGGTACACCAGATAGGCGTCGCCCGAGGGCGCGAAGAATTCACCGTCGGTATGGAGGAAGGGATCGATCACGTCGTAGGAATATTGATTGCTGTAGAAATTGTAGCCCCAATGGAGGAAGCCTTCAATATTGTGGAGCCAAAGCTGCACGCCGAGGATTCGGGTGCGGGCGAGAGGCATGGCGATCATGCGGCCGCTCACGTTGGGGCCGCTGTCGCCGCAATAGTAGGCCCAGAGACCGGGCACGCGATGCTCCAGGAAGGGAGCGATGCTGCGGATGCCGGGAACGGGCTTTTCCAATGCGCCGCTTTCATAAAAATCGAAGTCGGAGAGCGCGTCGATAATGGGATAGTCCTTCAGATAGGGCTTAATGAGATTTTTGCAAAGGGTATAATGCTCCAAAAACTTGAGGTGGGGCTCGTCGGAAACGTGGAAATAGGTGTTTTTCGCCACGCCCTTCTGCTCCAGAAATGCCACGAGCGCGGGAATCATCTGCGAGAGGAAGGTGCGATAGTCCTCGCCGAGCGCATCGGTGTCCCAGCCGAAGATCTGCTTTTTCCTGCCGCCAACGGTGGCAATGATCTTGGGCGCGGCCTTTGCTCCCCATTGCGTGAAGAAATGAGGGATCTCGAAATGATCGATGCCGAGGGAGAGGCAAAGATCGATCCAGCGCTCCACGCGGGCGAAATCAAAGCGATAAACGCCCGGCTTCTCCACCGCGATATCCAAAAGCTGCGTGGTGAGGCGTTCGCCGCCAACGAAGGTATCCAATTCGGGGGTGAACACGGGGGTGAGGATCATATTCACGCCGTTTTCGGAGGCCGTTTTGAGAAATTCCCCGATGAGCCTCCAATGCTTTTCGGAGAAGGCGCGGGTGTGATAGTGGTTGGCGATGCAATCGGTGTAGAACCACTCGGTGTGAACCAGCCGCTGGGGCGGCAGCACGGCATCTGCCAGCCGAACGGGCAGAGTGATGCTTTCAAGCACCTGCTCTTGCCCGAAGGGGTGCAGGGAAACCGTGATATCATAGTCTCCTGCGGCAAGCTCGTCGGGCAGACGGGCCTCCACCCAAACGGCTTGGAGCTGATTATCCAGCAGGGTGATGCCGTTGCGATAGTGCAGAGGGCGGAGCAGGTCGGGATAAAGCCCGGGAGTGCGGCGGAGATAATTTTGGTCGCAGGTCGTTTCGATGCAGGGGTAATGCACGGGCACGCTCACCACGCGAAGCAGGGCGGCGTGAGGCGCGAGAGAGCCCGAAAGCGAGAGGGTGAAGCGCTCGCGGTAGATGCGGCTTTGCGATTTGAAAAAGCCAACCTGAAAGCAAACGCGTTGACCGCGAAGAACGGTCAGCTCCTCCAGCGCGGGATGAGCATCAAGAGACTCGTCGTGAAAGCATTTTTCCAAGGACGAAAGAAGCTTGAGTGAAATGGGCATATCGGAGATCCTCCTCAATAAGAAGTCGGTTTTTCTTTCATTATACAACATTTGCGATCGCGTTTCAAGAGCTAAAAATCGATTTCGACCGAATTCAAAGAAAAATACTTGACATTGCGTGCGGAATTGTGTATAATGAGGCATGGAAAAGAAGGAAATGGGGTGAAGGGATGAGGATTCTGGTGGCGTACGCTTCCAAAACGGGAACGGCCAAGGCTTGCGCCGAGCGATTGGCAAGAGAGCTTGAGGGACAGCAGGTGGACTGCATCGACCTGGAGCAAAAGATGCCCGATCCCGCGGCCTACGATCTTGCGGTGCTGGGAAGCTCCGTGCGGTTCGGAAGGATCCGCCCCGCTCTGCGGCATTATCTGGAGACGTACGGTGAGGCACTGCGCGCGATTCCTCACGGCCTGTTTTTATGCTGTGGCTTCGGCCACAACTTTGAGGAGTATGCGGAAAAGCAATTTCCGAAGGAGCTGCGGGAAACGGCCTTTGAGATGCTGAGCTTCGGCGGCTATCTGAAGCTGGAAAAGGCAGGCTTTTGGGAACGATTGCTGCTCTACAAAATTCGGGTGGACATTCGGGAAAGCGAGATCGACGACTATGAATTCACGCCCACGCTTCCCGGGATCCTGCCGGAAAACGTGAGCCGAATGGCGACGGCCGTTAAAGAAGCTATGCGCCGATTGAAGGATCAATAAAGTAAAATAACGGTCAGATTTTGCAAATCCAATAGCGCTCCACCATCTGTTTCTGCTGTTTTGACAATTCATAACAACTTGACAAAGCCAAGGAATTGTGACATAACAAAAAAACAGCAAAAATACGACCCATTAGCTCAGATGGCAGAGCACATGACTTTTAATCATGGTGTCCGGAGTTCGACTCTCCGATGGGTCACCAAACGTAATAAATCCGAACTATTTCGTCAATCGAAATTGGTTCGGATTTGTTTTTTACTATAATTACTCGAATTGATATTTTAAATCACCGCCGAGAGCGACCAAACAGTCACTCTCGGCGGTATTTTATTTAATTATACAAGTACGCTACCTTGCTGGATTATAGTATAACACACCTTTATCAAGGAATCAACAACCGCGTTTTTGAAAAAATACAACGGATAGTTGGATAATATTGTCCCGGCGTGAGCGCAGGGACGGTGCGAGGTGGGCGCCGCCATTTGGCGGTGGACGTCCACGCGCTATGCTTGCCCCGTCCGCGAGCGTCGGGAAAGCAAAAAATATAACACAAATTGATAATTTTTCTCTCGAAATGCGTTATTGATTTTATTATTTTTTTGCTGTATAATATAGCTGTCGACAAAAGAAATGCTTTGCAAAGTAATCGCCTGCACAGGGAGGAAAAAATGAAGCTTGCAATTGGGGAAAATATACGTAACTTCAGAAAGAAAAACGATTTTACGCAAGAAGCACTTGCCGATCGCTTGGGCGTAACATATCAATCGATCAGTCGTTGGGAGAACGGCACGACCTATCCGGATCTTGAACTGATCCCTTCTATCGCCGAGGTGCTTGCCGTGACTGTTGATGAGCTGCTTGGAATGCCTCAAATCGAAAAAGAAAAACGCGCGGTTCAAACATTTGATGAGCTTCGCCGCGAGTGTATAAAACGTGATTACGATGCCGATAAAATTGTTGATCTTCTTCGAGATATACGAAGAAATTATCTGGATAGCGACTCTGCATGGCGTCCGTGGAGCGAAGGAAACGACCGAGCATTTCGTGATCCCCAAATACTCCCCGAGGTACGCTTGCTGGCAGAAGCCTATCTTGAGCGCCATCCTATGTATCCGCATACGATCCAAACAATGGCAGATATTGAGGACGAAGATCATTTAGAGGATTTTTTGAAAAAATACACGACCTCGTTTGACTGTTCTGCGCGTGCATTACTATTCAGGCGATATCAGCGTCGTGGGGATGCGAAAAAGTTCGAGCCCGAACGCAGATACCAACTATCTATTGCTTTTGAAGCCTTGCTTTGTCCGAGCTATCTGCTAAAATGGGGAGAAAGCAACGATAACAAAGTGGCGGCAGATCAATTTATGGAAGCTATACTTTCATTAATTCGTTGCGATGCCGAGGATGATCGCCCTGATATGTGGATAGCAGATCGCATTGAACTCGGACTTAAATCTGCGGTGCGATCAATATCTGCGGGTAATCAAGATGAGGCTCTTTTGCAAATAGGAACTGTAGTAAAGCTGTTAGAGGATACAATGAAAATTACAGATGAAATTCTATTGCCAACGTCCTGCCGTTTCCTTGATGGAATGGAATGGCGAGCCAAAGAGGCTTGGATGAGCCGTGATAATAATCCCGACAGTCCCGAAGAACGGTTTATTTATATTTCTACAGAGATGAATGGTATGTGTAATTGCCGTTGCATATTTCCCGGCGAATATTATGATGTTCTTAGCGGAAAAGGGTTTGAATCTCTCCGTGATCATCCGGAATTTACAAAACTTTGCGAACGTGTAAAAGCGTTCATTGTTACTAAACAAAAGGAATCGTAATCCTCGCCCCGCCATTCGCGGGGCTTTTCCTAGTTCTGCATATCAAAAACCTCGGTTCGGATATTCAATCGTCTGTCTTACAAAAAAGCCGACGTCCGAATTTGATCGGACGTCGTTTCTTCTGCTCACGATGTGAGTTGAGCTTTGCGGGTAACGCTGGGCCGAGCGCGCGCGGCAGGGCAGAAGGCAGCGTTAAAAGAACCCTTGCAGGAGGATCCTTTCGTTCGCCTCCCGCAGGGCGGAAATGAAATCCTCGGAGGCGGGCCGTTCTCGGTCGGCGCGCCTGATCGCGTAGAGCGTGCGGTGGGAATGGGGGGAACGAAGGGCAAAATAAAGCAGGTTGGTGTCGTTGAATTCAGGCTCGACCACATGGGCGCCGGCAACGAGCACCGCGCCGATTCCCAAACGCATCATGCGATAGTGCATGACCATATTGCGGGAATTGCGAATATGCGCCTCTGCAATGCGCACGTCGGGGCCCAGCAGCTCCGCCATTTTTGCGGCGGTGTTGCTTCTGCTTCCGAAATCCAGAAAGGGCAGGGCGAGCAGCGGGGCCGGCGAGGTCAGCTCTTTTTCGGGCGGGATCCTATCGAAAAGCACCTGCTCGCGTGAAACGGAAAGTTGCTCCAGCTGTGCCGCCTCGGGAATCGCTCGGCTGACGGCCACCACCATTCGCTCCGTGCGCACGGGAACGGCAACGAGATCCCCCTGCTCTTTTTCATAGGAAAGTGCCAGATCCAGAGATCCGTCGCGCACCTTGTCCGCGAGACTGCTGAAAAGATAGGTGTTTCCGATATCCAGCGTCACGGAAATGTCGGGATGCTGCTTTTGAAAATGGGCGCAGGCGGCAGGGAGCAGCTCCAGCGCAGATTGGCAGGAACCGCCAACCGTGATGGCGCGGAGCATTCCCTTTGAAAGATTTTCGATCCTGCGAAGCATGCTTTCCTCCCCCTCCTGCACCTCCTGCAGATGCTCGATCAGGATCTGCCCCATGGGAGTGATGGAAAGGGGATGCTTGGATCGGTCGAAAATAGCGAAGCCCAGCTTTTTTTCCAAACGGGCAACGGTGGCACTAAGCGCAGGCTGAGAGATATAAAGCGAGCGAGCCGCCTCGGAAAAGCTTTTCTTTTCACAGATCCTCAGAACGTATTGCTCGGAAAGCTCCATGTGGACCTCCTATAATAAAATTGTTATATCCATATAACTGTATTTGTACTTGATTATAGCATATTTTTGTGATATAATCAAGATATAAATACAAAAAAGGAGAATTTTTATGAAAAATGCCGTTAAATTGCTGGCTTTGATCCTGGCCTGTGGGCTCTTGCTGCCTGCCGCGCTGAGCGCCTGCTCCTCCAAGCTGCCCACAGAGGGAGAAACTCTTGCAACCACGCCCGAATCGACTGCTGAGCCCACCAACGAGCCCACCACCGACGGCGGAAACGCACAAGAGCCGCCCGCTCACCCGCTGAACGGGAAGAAGGTGATCTTCATTGGAAACTCCTACGTGTTCTATGGCAACGCTGTTCTGACGGTGGATGCCTCCGTCACCTCCCAGAAGCTGAGAACGGGTGATCAGGGCTATTTCTATCAGCTTTGCAAGGCCAACGGTGCCGAGGTTTCGGTTACAAACTGGTGCTTTGGCGGCCATGGTCTGGCCGATATGTTCGGTGCGCCCTGCCAGCATAGCTCCTGCGTGGGCTCCGGCGTGCGCCACTATGAGGATCTCACCGAGCCCTACTACGATTACGTGTTCGTTTCTCCCGGCGGCGGAACCCGTCAGGAGGAAACACTGATGCAGGATTTCGACAATCTGCTTTCTTTTTTCCGCACTGCCAACCCCAACGTGAAGGTGATCTGTCTGGCCAATCTCGGCGCTTTCGGCTACTCCTCCTACGGTAGTCCTCTCCCCGGCATCTATACCTCCTATGCCGCCCTTGAGGCGAAGGGCGTGACCGTTGCCGACTGGGGCTATCTTGTGAAGGGCATTATCGACGGCACCACCGCAGTTCCCGGCGCAGCCGTGCAATATTCCAAAAACACCTTTGTTGTGAAGGACGGTTATCATCCCAATCCGCTCACCGGCTATATCAGCTCTCTCGTTGCATACTGTGCCGCCGCGGGGGAGAAGGCCGAAGGTCAGCCCTATGCCTTCTACGATGATCGGACGCTCAGCTCAAAATTCGATATGGTGGGCTATATTTCGGAAAAATACGGCAACGTGAACACCAACTTTATGAGTGTGTTTGCCTCTGCCGCCGATATGAAGGGCATCCAGAGTCTGATCGATAAGCATCTCGCCGAGCGTCCCTTTATCGGCTTGGAGGAGATCAAGCCTCCCGTTTCGGCAGGCGCCTCCATCCTCACCGCGCGCCCTGCGGGATCGATCCTCACCAACGTGTTCAGCGCAACGATGCAGGAGGGCAACGGATGGATGCCGTCCTCCTCCCGTTGGAGCAAATCCACGGTGAACGGATTCCAGTATTATTCCGGCCTGCGCGGCGATAAGGATCTGATCTGCTCGCTGGAGGGAACCACCGTTGCAGGTGCGCTCACCGATGCGCAGAAGGCGGATCTGGCCGACATTGGCTACGGTATTTCCGTGATCGGTCTTTCCCATCTCGCCAAAACCGCTTATGACACCACCACAAAGGCGGGCGGCGCAGGTCGGCTGACATCGCTTCTGAATGCCGTGAACGGACACTACGGAAAGGATCATATGGCAGAGCTCTATTTCGATCAGCAGCTGTACGGCGTGGACGGCTCCCCGGCGCAGAGCGGATATACCGCGCTCATCACGCTGAATCTCGGCGAGGTGAAAACGCTGGAGGCCATTGGCTATGCCTCCGCAAACACCTCCGGCATGCCAACGGCGCAGGACGTTTACGTCAGCAATGACGGAGTGAGCTGGACGAAGGTGGATTCCGCGTGCTACGGCACCGACACCGCGCTCACCGGCGTGAGCGGCGCGAGAGATCCTTGGTATAACAATCAGCCTGCCTCCGAGGTGCTGTTCTCCATGGGCAACGTGCAGGGCAAGTATATTCGCATCGGAATCCTCTCCACGGGCGTTAAGGATTCCGCAGGAAACGCCGGCATCAATATCAGCGAGATCATGGCCTACGGCGCCTGACCCAACCGTATATTCCATGTAAAGATACGCCGCGGATTTCCGCGGCGGATCTTTTGGCGGAAATTCGGGGTGTTGTCGCCGATTCTCGCTGCAGATGCGAGGTATAATCTTTTTGTTATATCCATATAATGGCATTTGTATTTGATTGTGTGGTTTTTTTGTGATATAATTAAACCACAATAAAGAAAAGGAGATGCCTTTTATGAAAAATGCAATTGGATTGCTCGCTTTAACTTTGATCTGCGGATTTCTTTTGCCCATGGTGTTGACCGCCTGCTCCTCCACGCCTCCCGTTGAGGCAGGCACCACCGAGGCCACCACCGAGTCTGTTATCGATCCCACGGATGAGGCCACCACCAATGGTGACGGCACGCAGGATCCGCCCTCTCACCCGTTGGACGGCAAAAGGGTGATCTTCATTGGAAACTCCTACGTATTCTATGGCAATGCCGTGATCAGAGACGAATCCTCCGTTACCTCGCAGAAGCTGAGAACGGGAGATCAGGGCTATTTCTATCAGCTTTGCAAGGCAAACGGAATCGACGTCACGGTTACCGACTGGTGCTTCAGCGGCCACGGTCTGGCGGATATGTTTGGCAGAGCCTGCGAGCAGAGCTCCTGCACGCCAAACGGTGTGCGCCACTATGAGGATCTGAAGGATCCTTACTATGACTATGTGTTTGCCTCTCCCGGCAGCGGAACGCGCCAGGAGGAAACTCTGATGGAAGATTTCGACAATCTGCTGGCCTTCTTCCGTGCGGCAAATCCCAACGTGAAGGTGTTCTGCCTTGCCAATCTTGCCGCCTTCGGAACGCCCTCCGGCGCTCCGCGTCCCGGCATCTACACCTCCTATGCGGCTCTTGAGGAAAAGGGCGTGACCGTTGCCGACTGGGGCTATCTTGTGAAGAACATCACGGAAGGGAAAACCGCCGTGCCCGGCGCAACCGTGTCCTATTCCAAGAACACCTTCGTGGTGAAGGATGGCTACCATCCCAACCCCCTCACGGGCTATATCACCTCGCTCGTGGCGTATTGCGCTATCACGGGTGAATCGGCCGTGGGACAGCCTTATTCCTTCTACAACAACTCCTCCCTCAGCTCCGCCTTCAATATGGTGAGCTATATTTCGGAAAAATACGGCAACGTGAATTCCAATTTTATGAGCGTGTTTAGCTCCGAGGCTGATATGAAGGGGATTCAGAGCCTGATCGACAAGCATCTGAAGGAGCGTCCCTTCATCGGGCTGGTGGACGACACGCCTCCTCCCGCCAATGCCTCCATGCTCACCGCTCGCCCAAAGGGAGAGATGATCACAAACGTGTTCAGTGCCACCGATCCCAAGCTCAACGGATGGATGCCCTCCTCGCCCAGATGGGCAAAATCCACGGTGCCCGGCTTCCAGTATTATTCCGGTCTGCGCGGCGATAAGGATCAGGTCTGCTCTCTGGAAAGCATCGCTGTAGCCGATTCTCTCACCGATGCGCAAAAGGCAGATCTGGCCGATATTGGCTACGGTATTTCCATCATCGGTCTTTCCTATATGACTCAGCCCACCTATACGATAGCCCCCACGCAGGCAGGCGGAGTCGCCACGCTCAACTCGCTGATGAACATGGTGAACGGTCACTACGGCAGACCGAATCTGGGCGAGATGTTTTTCGATAAGCAACAGTACAACGTGAACGGAGAGGTGGTCGAGAAGGATGGCTACATGGGCTTGATCACGCTGAATTTCGGAAGCGTCAAGACCTTCGAGGCGATCGGCTATGCTCATTTCCAGCAGGGCGGTATTCCCACGGCACAGGACGTTTACGTCAGCGATGACGGCGTGAACTGGACAAAGGTGGAAACGGCTTGCTACGGCACCGACACTGCGCTCAAGAGTGTGAGCGGAGGCAGAGATCCTTGGTATAATAACCAAGCCAAGTTCGAGGTTCTGTTCTCGATGGGTAACGTGAAGGGCAAGTATATCCGCATCGGATACGTTGCAAGTGACATCAAGGATGCCGTCGGCTACACCGGCATTTCCGTCAGTGAGCTTATGGTCTACGGAAACTGATTTGGATTTTGAATATGGAAGAAGAGCCGCCGCGGAGATCCGTGGCGGCTCTTTCACTTGCCTTGATCATTGGTTATTCAGAATCGGATCGAAGAATTCCCGCAGCGCCTGCAGGTAGCCCTCCTGATCCACGGGGAAGCAGAGACCGTGGCCGGCATTGGGAATAATCACCAACCGCTTTTCGGAAGCGCAGGCCTCGTGGTTTTCGATGCTCATGGTGTGGGGCACGAAATCGTCGGTGTCGCCGTGGAAGAAGATCACGGGGAGCTTTGTGTGCTTCACGGCCTCCAGAGCAGAGGTGGAGTCGGGATCGAAGCCGCCGTAGAGCCGCGCTCCCAGCCGAACGAGGGGGTAAAAAAGCCTTGAGGGGAGTTTCATGCCGTCCATCACCTTGCGGATGATGGCGCCGGCAGAGGTGTAGCCGCAGTCGGCCAGTACGCCCACCACGTTTTCGGGCAGGGGCTCGGCCGAGGCGATCAAAACGGTGGAGGCTCCCATGGAGATCCCCGTGAGGATGATGCGGGCGTTGGGATCGATTTCGCGAAGAACAAAGTCCACC
>JAZRCQ010000098.1:0-1864 GCA_045659845.1 Eubacteriales bacterium | reverse complement strand
CGTAGGCCGAATGCCCCGGCGAAGCGATAAAACCGCGCGGGGAGGCGAACAGACCCGGCGTGATACTCGAAGCGGAGTATGACGCCGATGCGACGGGCAGTTGGTATTCGGGGGCTTGTCTTACTGTCCCTTCAGCTCGCGGCGGCGGCGCATCATCTCGCGCATACGAACCTCGGTGTTGAGGATCTTCTTTCTCAAGCGGATGGACTTGGGCGTCACCTCGATCAGCTCGTCGTCGGAGATATATTCGATCGCTTCCTCCAGCGTGAAATACTTGGGAGGCGTGAGCAGAAGCTTTTCGTCCGCACCGGCGGAGCGAATGGCAGTGAGCTGCTTCTTCTTGCAGGGATTCACGGCAATATCGTCGTACTTGGGATTCTCACCAACGATCATGCCCTCGTAAACCTGTGTCTGAGGGCCAACAAAGAGCTGTCCGCGCTCCTGCGTGTTGTAGAGGCCGTATCTGGTGGTCTCTCCTGCCTCGGAGGCAATGAGAGAGCCCGTAAAGCGCATCTGCACCTCGCCCTTATAGGGAGCGTAGCCATCGAAGATGGTGTTCATCACGCCCTCGCCGTGGGTGGCGGTGAGGAACTCCGAGCGATAGCCGAAGAGGCAGCGGGAGGGAATGGAATATTCCACGCGGGTGCGGTTTCCGATGGGATTCATGGTGAGCAGCTCGCCCTTTCTCTGGCCCAGCTTCTCCACCACAACGCCAACCATTTCCATGGGCACGTCCAGCGTGACGCGCTCCATCGGCTCGCACTTCTCGCCGTTGATGGTCTTATAAAGCACGCGGGGATTGGAGCAGGCCAATTCAAAGCCCTCGCGGCGCATGGTCTCCAGCAGAATGGAGAGATGCATCTCGCCGCGGCCTGCCACGCGGAATTCATCGGTGGAGTCACCGTCGTTCACGCGGAGAGAAACGTCCTTGAGAAGCTCGCGGTAGAGACGGTCGCGGAGCTGACGGGAGGTGACGAACTTGCCCTCCTTGCCCGCCAAGGGGCTATCGTTGACCATGAAGGTCATTTCCATCGTGGGCTCCGACACGCGCACAAACTCCAGCGGATCGGGATGTGCCACGGTGGCAAGCGTATCGCCGATGGTGATGTCGCCTGCGCCCGAGAAGCAAACGATGTCGCCCACCTTCGCATTTTCAATGGGCTGACGAACCAATCCCTCGATGGCATAAAGAGACACCACCTTGGTTCTCTTCACGGATCCGGGGTTGTGATAATTGCAAACGGCAACCTCCTGCCCAACCTTCACCGCACCGCGCTCGATACGGCCGATACCGATGCGGCCAACGTAGTCGTTGTAGTCGATGGAGGAAACGAGGATCTGCAGATCGCCCGTTTCATCTCCCTCGGGAGCAGGGATATAATCGATGATCTTCTTGAAGAGGGGCTCCAGATCACGGCCCTCCTCCAGCGGATCCTCGGTGGCGGTGCCGGCTCTGCCCGAGCAATAGAGCATGGGGCTGTCCAGCTGCTCGTCGTTGGCACCGAGATCCATCAGAAGCTCAAGGATCTCGTCCTCCACCTCACCCAAACGGGCGTCGGGCTTATCGATCTTATTGATGCAAACGATCACGCGGTGGTTCAGATCCAGCGCCTTCTGCAGAACGAAGCGCGTCTGAGGCATGGGCCCCTCGGCAGCATCCACCAGCAGGATCCCGCCGTCCACCATCTTCAGAATGCGCTCCACCTCGCCGCCGAAATCGGCGTGACCGGGCGTGTCGATGATATTGATCTTCACGTCGCCGTAGCGCACGGAGGTGTTCTTGGCCAGAATGGTGATTCCTCTTTCCTTCTCCAGGTCGCCCGAGTCCATCACGCGGGTCACGGTTTCCTGATTTTCGCGGTAA
>JAZRCQ010000097.1:0-6976 GCA_045659845.1 Eubacteriales bacterium | reverse complement strand
CGGCTTCTGCCTGCGAGAGGGTGGGCTTATGCCCAGGACATGGTGGTGGGCTTTTCCTCGGTGATGATCACGCCGTTCAGGAAGCTGACGGCCTTGCGCAGGCCCTCATCGATGGTCATGAGGCTATCCTCATGCTCGATGGAAAGCACGTGATCGTAGCCGCAGAGGCGCAGATTGGAAACAAGATCTCTCCAATAGGTCTCGCCGTTGCCGTAGCCAACGGTGCGGAACACCCATGCGCGGTGCAGCTCATCGCCGTAGTGCTTGGTGTCCAGAACGCCGTTCTTAGCGGTGTTGTAGTGATCGATCTTGGTATCCTTGGCATGCACGTGGTAGATCGCGCCGGCCAGCTCACGGATGGCGGCAACGGGATCCATGCCCTGCCAGATCAGGTGAGAGGGATCGAAGTTTGCACCGATCACGGGGCCAACGGCGGCACGGAGCTTCAGAAGCGTTTCGGGATTGTAAACGCAGAAGCCGGGATGCATCTCAAAGGCGATGTGGGGCACGTGGTGCGCTTCGGCGAAGGCTCCTGCCTCCTTCCAATAGGGAATGAGCTTTTCATTCCACTGCCAATCCAGAATGGCAAGGAAATCCTCGGGCCAGGGGCAGGTCACCCAGTTGGGGTACTTTGCGCCCTCGTGGTCTCCGGGGCAGCCCGAGAAGGTGATCACGGTGTCCACGCCCATTTTTTCGGCCAGCAGAACAGCGGCGCGGAAATCGTCGTCGAATTTCTTGGCGATGGCGGCATCGGGGTGGAGCGCATTTCCGTGAGCTGCCAGCGCGCAAACGGTAACGTCATATTTTTTCAGGGTTGCCATGAAGGCATCGTATTTCTTTTCATCGGCCAGCAGCTCTGCGGGGTTGCAATGGGCCTTTCCGGGGTAGCCTCCGGCCCCCAGCTCAACGGTGTGAACGCCGAGACCGGTGAGGATCTGCAGGGTTTCCTCAAGGGATTTGGTGCCGTAGAGATTGGCAAGAACGCTTAATTTCATGATGGTTCTCCTTTGCTCATTATTGGTGGAATGCCCGAGCCCGACGTTCTTCCGAGCGAGCATATTCACCTATATCATAGCATCTTTTTGCAAAAAAAGCAAGGGGGTGGTCTTCTTTTTTGCGGAAATTTCATCTTTTTTTTGGAATGGTCTTGTAAAATATCCTCGGATGTGATAAAATATACGATGGATAAAAATGGGATCGGCTCCGCGGCGGATCCCGAACGCGCACATTCGATGGGAGGAAAAACAATGAAAATCGGATTCGTTTCCCTCGGCTGTCCCAAGAACCAGCTGGACACCGAGGTGATGCTCCACGAGATCATCACGGCAGGCTATGAGGTCACTCCCGAGGACATTGAGGCCGACGTGATCATCGTGAATACCTGCGCCTTTATTGTGAGCGCCAAGCAGGAGGCGATCGACAACATTCTGGTCGTGGCATGGCTGAAGAAGCACCGCCATCTGAAGGCCATTATCGTGACGGGATGTCTGGCCGAGCGCTACGGCGAGGAGATCTTCAAGGAGCTTCCCGAGGTGGATGCCGTTCTCGGCGTTGGAAGCATCCACAACATCGTGGAGGCCATCGAGGCCGTGACCGTGAAGAAAAAGAAGGGCTCCAAGGCAAAATATTTTTCCCGCGAGGATAAGAACACCGTTCGTCTCGGCGGAGACCGTGTGCTGACCACGCCGGATTACACTGCTTATCTCAAGATCGCCGAGGGCTGCGACAATCGCTGTGCCTATTGCGCGATCCCTTCCATCCGCGGCAGCTTCCGCTCACGCCCCATGGAGGACGTGGTGGCCGAGGCAAAGCAGCTGGAGTCGCTGGGAGTCAAGGAGCTGACGCTGGTGGCGCAGGACACCACCCGCTATGGCTTGGATCTCTACGGTCGGTATGCTCTTGCCGAGCTTTTGCACCGCATCACCGAGGAAACGGCCATTCCGTGGATCCGCATCCTCTATTGCTATCCCGATAAGATCACCGACGAGCTGATCGCCGAGATGCGGGACAATCCCCGCGTGCTGAACTATCTGGATATGCCCCTGCAGCACATCAGCGATCCCGTGCTTCGTGCCATGAATCGCCATGGCGACAGCGCCATGATCCGCGAGGTGCTGGCAAAGCTTCGCCGCGAGATCCCCGACGTGGTGATCCGCACCACCTTCATTGTTGGCTTCCCCGGAGAGACCGAGGAGGATTTCGAGCGGCTCTGCGAATTTGTGAAGGAGCAACGCTTCGACCACGCGGGTGCCTTCACCTATTCCCGCGAGGAGGATACCCCTGCCTACGATATGGAGGATCAGATCGACGAGCAGGTGAAGCAGGATCGCCTGGATATTCTGATGCGCCTGCAGACCGATATCAACGAGGAGATCAACCGTGAGAAGATCGGAAAAACCGTGGAGGTGCTTTGCGAGGGCTACGACACGGTTGCCAATATCCACTACGGCCGCAGTGCCGCCGATGCCCCCGAGATCGACGGAAAGGTGTATTTCACCTCCGAGGAGCGTGTGGGCGAGGGAGAGTTTGTTCGCATGAAGGTTCGCCGTGTGCTGGACTACGATCTCTACGGCGTGCGCGTAACAAAAAAATGAAAGCGAGGATAAGCAAGTGAAATTGAATCTTCCCAATAAGCTCACCGTTTTGCGCATGATCATGGTGCCGATCTTTATGGCGGTGATGGCAATCAACGCCTTCTGGGCCGACGTTCTGGGGCTTGTGCTTTTCATTGCCGCCTCCGTGACCGATCTTCTGGACGGTAAGATCGCCCGCAAATACGGCTTGGTGACCGACTTCGGCAAATTCATGGATCCTCTGGCCGATAAATTTATGGTGCTGGGCGCCATGATGATGATTCTGCTCAAGGCCTTCCTGCGCCCCGAGCCCAATCGTTTTTTCTGCATTCTGTTCTTTGTTTCTCTGCTGCTCGTGATCTTCCGCGAGCTGGCCGTCACCTCCATGCGCTTGGTGGTTTCGGGCTCCAGCGGCATTGTGATCGCCGCCAATATGCTGGGAAAGATCAAAACCTGCACGCAGATCGCCTGTGTGATCCTTTGCATCGTTGAGCCTGCCGTTTATGCGCTCCCCGCGCTGGCAAGCCGTTCGCTTTTCCAAACGCTGAGTGCCTATCTGCCTCTTTCCGTGGTGTCCTCTGCCGTGATGGCGATCTTCACGCTTCTCTCGGGGGTCAACTACGTGAAGAGCTATTGGAAATATCTCGACGCCGAAAAATAAGACGGGAATGCTTGCCGCCGATGTTCAGCGGTACGCTGCTCCGATTCATAAGGAAGAACGCTTCGGCGAAGGGATCCCTGCCAAAAGCATTTTTTATAACCGCAATCACAACAAAAGGAGTACGGGCAATTTTGCCTGTACTCCTTTTCACGCTTTTTGCCCCGCAAGGTGTAGGATGTTATATGTGCTGTCAGACGGTAAGGATTTTAAGTGATATGCCTCGCACGGCTCGGTGTGATAGTTTGCTTTGCAAAAGTGATGTTGCTCCCGACGGCCGCTGTGAGATTCTATTCGCCTTTGTTCCCGCAAACGTGCGTAGCGCATATCACCGGTCGCAGGCAAATAGAGTTGGCGCACCTGCGATGAAGCAGGTGCCCCAAAGCCGAGACGTTCTTCTTTATGCGAGCCGAGCGGGATCGGTCACAGATGGGTGGCGATCAGCGCCAGCCGCAGAGCCGGTTCCCGCAGGGAATCGTTCAGGGCAAATTCATTGGGAGAGTGGATCCCACCGCCGGTTACGCCGAGGCAATCCAAGCAGGGAATTTCTGCGGCGGTAACGTCGGCGGCGTCCGAGCCGCCGTTTCGCTTGCAGGGCTCCAGCGTGGGCTGATCGCAATCGGCAAGGATGCCGTTCACTCTTTGCAGCAGGTGCAAATTCCGTTCTGCGGGGGGCATGGCGATCCGATGAGAAATCTGCTCCACACGGCAGGTGCAGCCCGGCACGGTGCTATGCGCGGCGATCTCCCGAACGCGTTGGGTGACCAGAGCCAGCTCCTCCTCGGTGGAGTAGCGAACGTTTGCCACGAATTCGCAGAGGCCTGCCACGGTGTTTGGCGTGGTTCCTCCGCGGATCAAGCCGCAATTGCAGGTGAGGCCGTCGGGATCCTTCATTTTTTCCAGCGCAAGGATCTTATGCGCCGCCTCTGCGATGGCGCTGGCGCCCTCCTCGGCGCAGGCGGAGGAATGGGCTTCCACACCGCAAACGGTGAAGCGATAGTTCAGAATTCCCTTGCGGGCGATGCAAACGCGTCCCGGCTGTGAGCCCTCCAGATTCAAAAAGGCTTCAGCTCCTTCGGCGCGCTTGCAGATATAGCGGATGGTTGCTTTTTCGCTCAGAGAGCTGCCAACCTCCTCGTCGGTTTGGAGCAGGAGCATCAAAGGGCGTTTCGTGAAGCCGCAGAGCTTCAAGGCCTCCATGGCCAGAAGTGCGGCCACCACGCCGCCCTTGCAATCGGTCACACCGGGGCCAAGAAGGCGGCCGCCCTCGCGCCGAACGGGAT
Organism: Eubacteriales bacterium; assembly: GCA_045659845.1. Lineage (GTDB taxonomy): Bacteria > Bacillota > Clostridia > Oscillospirales > CAG-272 > UMGS1865. The sequence continues at coordinate 2,462 of JAZRCQ010000097.1, read as the reverse complement.
CTTCGCCGAAGCTGCCAACGGGATGCACCGTGTCGAGATGTCCCGATAGGCAAACGGGGGGGAGGGAGGCGGAGGCGTTCTGCGTAATGCAGATCACGTCGCCGGAGGCCGATTGCGGAAACCGCTCCACGTTGAAGCCCAGCGCCAGCGCGCAGTCGGAGAGTCGGGAGCCGACGGCATCCACGCGTGCCTTATCGGCCGTTGGGCTTTCCAGTCTGCAAAGCTCCTCCCAAAGGGATAGATAGGAGGGGAAAAGCGCATCGATTCCTTCTGCCGGCGATCGGTAGGTTACACGCATACGGGCGTTTCCTTCTCGGAGGCCTCGGAGGCTTCATCGCCCCGAGGCGGTTGCTTTTTGCGGTCGATCAGCAGCCAAGGCAGATAGGAAAGGAAGAACATGGCCGTGACGGCGACTGCCATCACAAGGATCCGCAGAACCATATTGGGAGGCAGGAAGTCCAGAATGGAGGGCGTGCTTTCGGGCTTGGCAAGGAAGAGATAGTTTGCGCCGGGGCCGATCACGTCGTTGGCAATGAAGGCGATTACGGCCAGCACTGTCAGCCAGGCGTAGGCGCGGATGGCGGAGCGCCATGTGGGGCGCATTTTTTGCACGAAGATCATGTAGAAGATCGCCACATAGCCCAGCGTATGCTCCAGCCAGAATTGATAGTAGCGGAAGCGGGTGGGGCCCGTGTAGGTGATCACCGTGGGGGTGATGAGGGCAAATATGGTTCCCGCAAAGAGCCAGAAGTAAACGATGTCGAAGAGCGATTGCGATTTGCTGATGAGCAGATAGCTTCCGAGCACCAGTGCCCAGCCGCAAACCGTGATGGGCAGATGGTCGATCGGATTGGGATTCAGCTCGGGAATTCCCACCAAACGCCAGTAATAGGACATTTCGCAAACGATCATGGCAAGCGCAAGGGCCAAGCGAACGGTGCTTTCCTTCTTATAAGAGCGGAGCGCCGTGCGATAGCGATAGATCAGCAGGATCACGCCAACGAGGAGAAGAATGGGGAGAAAATGTGCGAGAGAAAAATTTGTGAATTCCGGGACGTCTCCCGCACCGAAGAAATAATGAAAAAATTCTTTCATAGGAGCCTCCGTTGTTTTTTTACCAGTATATCACACTCTCTTAAAAAAAGCAAGGGATTCCAACGAAAAAACGGCGAAAAAGGGGTTTACAACCGCCTTGATTTGTTGTATAATGATAGAAAAGCTTAACTGTTTTGAGGTGTGAAATGGAAGGGATCTGCGGAGTACGCGAATTACGACAGAAAAAAGGGTTAACGCAAAGGGCATTGGCCGAGCTGCTCGGCGTTGGCGTTGGGACGCTGGCCGCTTGGGAGAAGGGCACGAGTGCCCCCTCCGTTGGCAAGCTCAGAGAGCTGAGCCGCGTGCTGGGCGTTCCCGTTTCCTATTTCTTCGGGGAGGAGGAGCGGCCTCAGCCTGCACCGAAGCAGGCGGGCATGGAATCCCTCACGGAGCTTTATAAGATCGGACGCGGCCCCTCCAGCTCGCACACCATCGGCCCCGAGCGGGCGGTGAAGCTGTTTTTGGCCCGTCATCCCGAGGCCGACACCCTGCGCGCGGTGCTCTACGGCTCTCTTGCCAAAACGGGAAAGGGGCACGGCACCGACCGCGTCATCGAAAAAACGGCGGCTCCTCTGGCCTGCGAGATCATCATGGAGCCCAACCGCGGCGGCCTGCCGCACCCCAACACCATGGATCTCATCGCCCTGCGCGGCGGCGAGGAGCTGGAGCGTGCCCGCGTGATGAGCGTGGGCGGCGGAAGCGTGGTGTTTGAGGGGACGGTGGTGGCGCCTCCGCCCCGCATCTATCCTCTCGATACCTTTTCCTCCATTGCGGCTCATTGCAAGGAGCAGGGGATCCATCTCTGGCAGTATGTGGAGCAGGTGGAGGGAGAGGGCTTCCGCGCCTATATGCGAGAGGTGTGGGAGACCATGAAGGATTCGATCCGCAGAGGACTGGTTGACGAGGGCGTTCTGCCGGGCGGTCTCAACGTGCAGAAAAAGGCTAAATCCCTCTACGAGAGCCAGCACATCGACGAATCGGCGCAAACGCGGGAAAACCGCATGGTGTGCGCCTATGCCTACGCCGTGAGCGAGCAGAGCGCGCAGGGAGAGACTATCGTCACCGCGCCCACCTGCGGTGCCTCCGGCGTGCTTCCTGCCGTGCTTTACTATCAGCAACGGAGAAACGGCTTCGACGACGACGATATGATCCGCGCGCTGGAAACGGCGGGACTGATCGGAAATCTGATCAAGACCAATGCCTCCATTTCGGGAGCGGAATGCGGCTGTCAGGCCGAGATCGGAAGTGCCTGCGCCATGGCCTCTGTGGCCTTGGCCGAGCTGTTCCGCCTGAGCGTGGACAAGATCGAATACGCGGGTGAGATCGCCATCGAGCATCATCTTGGATTGACCTGCGATCCCATCTGC
>JAZRCQ010000096.1:0-17000 GCA_045659845.1 Eubacteriales bacterium | reverse complement strand
ACGCAGTTTCTTTGGTCAATGAGATTGAGGGCGAGCTGCAAAACACGTTGCGTCAGGAGGTCACCTCCACCGAGCTTGGCGAGATGGTGATGATAAAATTGAAGGCGCGTGACGAGGTTGCATACGTTCGCTTTGCATCGGTCTATCGCGAATTCAAGGATATCGACACCTTCCTGGCCGAGCTGAATGGGCTCAAGGACGGCGTTGAATGCGAGGAAGAGGCTTGATCCTTTTTCTGAAAGCATAACAATAAAAAACAGGAGTACAGAAAAATGGCAAAGAGTTTTGAAACACTGGGCGTAATGATCGACTGCTCCAGAAATGCTGTGATGAGCATGGAGGGCTTGAAAAGATTTCTCCCCCTGCTGAGAAAAATGGGTTATAATTGCGTGATGCTCTACACGGAGGACACCTATGAGGTGGACGGCGAGCCCTACTTCGGCTACCTCAGAGGCCGCTACACCAAGGAGGAGATGAAGGAGATCGATGCTTTTGCCGCAGGGCTGGGCATCACCGTGATCCCCTGCATCCAGACGCTGGCGCATCTGAATGCGATCTTCCGTTGGGGCAAATTCCCCAAGGATTGCGATGACATCCTGCTCACCGACGATGAGCGCACCTATGAGCTGATCGACCATATGTTTGCAACGCTTTCCGAGTGCTTTGTCTCCAGAAGGATCCACATCGGTATGGATGAGGCGCATATGCTTGGCCGCGGTAAGCATCAGATCCTGCACGGCCCGGAATCTGTGAATTCGATCATGAAGCGTCACTTGGAAAGAATTTGCAAGATCGCGGAAAAATATAACTACGAGCTGATGATGTGGTCGGATATGTATTTCCGTCCTTGGAACGGAGGGAAGTACACCATTCCTGCCTGCAAGATGCCTAAGGAGATCGTGGAATCGGTGCCCGAATCGGTGATCCCCGTTTACTGGGACTACTATCAGAGTCAGGAATCCACCTACAGCGGCATGATCGAGAACCACAAGCAGCTCTCCAAGAAGACCTGGTTTGCCGGCGGTGCTTGGAGCTGGTACGGCATGATCCCCTATAATCGCTTCTCCATTGAATCCATGGTTCCCGCGCTGAATGCCTGCAAGAAGCATAAGATCAAGAATGTGTTCATGACTATGTGGGGAGACGACGGCGCGGAATGCTCGCATTTCTCGCAGCTGCCCTCGCTCTTCTACATCGCGGAATACGCCAAGGGCAACACCGATGAGGCAAAGATCAAGGAAAAGTTCAAGCGCATGATCGGCGTTGACTTTGATGAGTTTATGGAGATCGATTGCCCCAACGATGTGATCCCCTATGAGGGCAAGCCCCGCAATCCCTCCAAATATATGCTCTATTCCGATTATTTCAATGGCTTCCTGGACTACACCGTGAAGCTGGGAGCAGGGGAGAAGTTTGCAGAATATGCGGCACGCCTGCGGGAGATTGGCAAAAAAACGCGTCGCTACGGCTACGTGTTCGACACCGCCGCCAAGCTCTGCGACGTGTTGGAGCTGAAATACGATCTCGGTGTTCGCACCAGAAATGCCTACAAGGCAGGGGATAAGGAAACGCTGAAAAAGCTGGCGGAGGAAGACTACGTTGCCATTGGCAAGCGCCTCAACGCCTTTGCCCTCGCCTTTGAGAAGCAGTGGATGGCCGACAATAAGCCCCACGGCTTTGATATTCAGGATATGCGTCTCGGCGGTCTGATCCGCCGCACCGATGCCTGCCGCCGTCGCCTTCTGGACTATGTGAGCGGTAAGCTGGATCGCATCGACGAGCTGGAGGAGGTCCTCCTGCCCTTCGGCGAGAAGGAGACCAGCAGAACGCTCAACCGTGCCCCCATGGCGGCCACGGTGAACGTGCTTCACCAGAATCATATGAGCTATTGATCCTTGATCCCCCGTGCGTCCGACGGCCGCACGGGGGATTTTTTGAAGCTTTGCAATGGATTTTGCTTGACTTCTGCAGGCAAAACGGGTATAATGAAGGAGAAGGATGACCGCCGGCGGCGAAGAACGGGGAGGTGGCGCGATGGAAGCGGCGAAGAAAAACGTGGTGCTGATCGGTATGCCGGGCAGCGGAAAGACCACCGTTGGTCGAATGCTGGCCGAGCGGATGGATCGCCCCTTTTGCGATATGGACGACGTGGTGCGAGAGGAGCTTGGGATAGACCCCGCGGTGCTGCTGGCCGAGCGGGGAGAGAGCTGCTTCCGCGATCGGGAGACAGAGATCCTGCGGCGGTGCATTGCCAACCGTTGCGGCGAGGTGATCGCCACAGGGGGCGGCGCCGTTCTGCGGCAGGAGAACGTGGAGCTGCTTTGCAAAAACGGAAGACTCTATTTTTTGGATCGTCCCTTGGAATCGCTGGTTCCAACGGAGGACCGTCCGCTCTCCAGCACCCGTGAGCTGCTGGAGGCACGGTATCGGGAGCGCTATGAGATCTATTGCCGAGCCTGCCACGTTCGCATCGAGGATCCCAAAACGCCCGAGGAGGCGGCAGAGCGGATCCTGCAGGAGTTTCACTCGCAGGAATAACGAAAAGAAAAACGGAACCAAGGAGCCGAGGCTCCCGGGTTCCGTTTTTTTGATTTTTGGGGTCAGAGAGTCTCCAGAAGGGCACACAGATTGCGGAGAACTCCCTCGGGATCTCTCCACCAATCGATGCTCCACAGACGCTGGATGCGCCAGCCGCGGGATTCCAGATACTTCTGACGGTGGTAGTCGCGCTCTCTGGCCGAGCGGGAAATGCTATAAAGCTTTCCGTCGCACTCAATGCCAAGCACGTAGTGCCCATTCTTGCGAACGGCAATGTCGATGCGGTAGCCGCCGATACCAACCTGCGTGTCGATCTCGTAGCCCTTTTCGCGAAGCGCATCGGCCACTCTCTGGGCAAACTCGGTCTCCACAGCGGCGGGAACGATGCCGAAGGATTCGCCGAAGGAGCGCAGAATGCGCTCGGCCTCCTCGCTGTCGCCGTTGCTGATGGCGAAGGCATATTCCAGATAGCGCTTGAGGATCACGGGGCCCTCGTTCTTCGCATCGTCCAGCGAAAGCTCGGCGGGGCGGAAGGAGGTGACGATGTGGATCTTCTGCTTGGCGCGGCTGATGGCCACGTTGAGGCGGTTTTCGCCGCCCTTCTGGTTGAGCCAACCGAAATTGTGCATCAGGCGGCCGCTGGCGTTTTTGGCATAGCCGATGGAGAACATGATCACGTCGCGCTCGTCGCCCTGCACGCTTTCAATGTTCTTCACGAAGAGACCGGTGTCCTCGCCGTTGTCCTTGCGGGCCATTTCCGCGCGGATGCGACTGCCGAAGGCGGGATCCTTCAGGGATTCCTCGTCGATCACGTCGTAGATCATATCGCGCTGGGAGGCGTTGAAGGCGATCACGCCGATGGTTTCGTTGTTCTTTCTTGTTTCAAAGAATTCGCGGATCAGCTCCACGATGCGCTCGGCCTCGCGGCGGTTGGCGCGGTTGGTCCAAACGGCGTTGTCCACCAGATGAACCTCAATGGGGGGCTTTTCCGGCTTGTCGGTGTTGGGCGCCACGAAGAGACGGCCTTTATAGAAGGCATAGTTGGAGAAGTCGATCAGCTCCTCATATTTGGAGCGATAGTGGGTGTTGAGAAGCACGTCGGGATAGCGGAAGCGAGCCAGATCCAGAAGGCTTTCCTCCTCCAGCGCGGCGGAGATCTCTGCATCCTCGTCCAGAAGCTCCTCGGTGAAATCGATGCGCCCCTCGCCCAGACTGGCGGGACGGAGCTGCTTGTGGTCGCCCGCGATCACCACCTTCTTGGCGCGGATGATGGAGGGGATACCCTTTTCGATATAGAGCTGGGAGGCCTCGTCGAAGATCAAGAGATCGAAAAGACCATTCTGCTGGGGCAGGATTTCGGAAACGGAATCGGGGGTCATCAACCAGATCTTTACGGCCTTGAACAGCTCAAAGTCGAATTTCCGAACGAACTTGGAGATGCTGGCGCGGCGACGGCTCTCGATGGCGCGGTAGATCTCGCCGCGGCGCTTGGAGGCCGTGATATATTTGAGATTGTCGGCCAAAACGCCTGCAATGCGCTGGCGCGTGATCTCCTGCTTTTCCTTGATGGAGCGCTCCATGGCGTTGATGATCTTTTCAAAGGAGGCCACCTGCGGCAGAAGCGTGCGATTTTCCATTTCAAAGCGCTGGATATGCTCGAAGAGAATGGTGTTGTAAAGCTCGTCGTTCCATTCGGTCACCGTGCCGCCGCAGATCTTGTGGATCTTCCGAAGAGCGGTGAGATAGATGTTTTCATTCGCGCTGAGTCCGGTGACGGTGGGCTTGAGATTGGCGTAGCCGGCGGTAAACTCCTTCAGGCTCTGCTTCACGGCCTCGGGCTGCTCCAGAATCAGGCGGATCACGTAGGAGCCGGTCTTTCGGAAATACTCCTTGGTGCTTTGCAGGATCTCCTTTTCCAAACGGCGCTTGGAGGTTTGTCTCTTCAGGAAGGGAAGTGTTCTCCATTCGTCCACCTTCAGGATCATTTCGTCGATGGCGTCGGAGAAGAGAATGAGATCGTAGTTGGAAAGCTCGTCCTTCATCTTCAGGAACCACGGATAGCGCTCGATGGTGAGTTGATAGTGGTCGAGACTGTCGGTGAGCTGCCCGTTGGAAAACTTGCGATGGATCGCCGTGACCTCCTCGTGCTTCATATCCAAAAGCTCGGGAGACATGAGGCTGCGGATGGTCTTATAGGTTTTGATCTGCTCGTGGTTGTTCAGATTCACGCGCTTGTTTTCCATATAGAGACGATAGGGCTCCACGCCGAAGCTGCAGGGCGTGTAGAGCTTTTCGGCAATGGTTTCCAGCGTGGAAACGTTCACGTCGATCTCGGCGGAGATGGCGCTCAGATCGGGTGCCTCGGCGGGGGCGTTAACGTCGGTGCTGAAAAGAAGCCGCTCGATCTGCCCATAGAACAGATTTTTGTTGGTGGCATCATCCAGCATCATGGCATAGCGGGAAAGATTACCGAGACGGGAATACACCACGTCCAGCGCGGTTTTCTTTTCGGACACCATCAGAACCGTTTTGCCCTGATCCACGAACTGGGTGATCAAGCTGGTGATGGTTTGCGATTTACCCGTGCCGGGAGGGCCCTCCACCACAAGCTCGTCCTGCGTTTCCACCGCGTGAAGAACGGCCTCCTGCGCGCTGTTGAGGGCGTTGATATACACAAGGGAGTCCTCGCGGATGGAAAGGGGCTTGTCGGGGCGGTTCAATTCCTCCACAGAGGTATCGTCGGAATAGAAATCGGTGGCGCCGTAGTCGGAAACGAGGTCGGTCACCAGCTTATTCACCAATCCCTTGTCGAGGATCTCGTCGAAATCGCGTTGGATGGAGTTGGAATAGGCAGGGAACTTTCCGATCACGATGTTTTGCACCATTTTCAGCGTGCCGCGCGTGTATTTCGGGAAGGATTCTCCCACGTATTCGGTGAATTTTTTCAGCTTGTCGGCTCCCGTGGGATCGATGCGGATGTCGTTGTCGGCATAGAAATCGATCACGGTCTGCAGGAAGGTGTCGGGGGAGACCTCCTCCAGCGTACAATCGGGCAGGGGCGTGTTGATGGCGTTGAACTTATCGTGCGCCAGGATCAGCGTACTGTTGAAGATGATATCGCGGGTGGGATCGGGGCTCACGGTGATGCTCGCGGTGCTGCGCTCAACGGTCACGGGGAAGAGGCAAAGGGGCGCACGAACGCCGAATTCACCGTTCACAAGACATCCCTGCACGAAGGGATAGCCGATATAAAGATCGTTCTGTCCCTTGTCGCGGAGATCCTTGACGGATTCGCGGATCAGCGTCACCAGATTGCGATAGCGCTCCTTGGCGGGATCGTTTCTTTTGAGATCCTGATCGCTGACATCGGCCACGGCCACAGGGGTGCTTCCGTTGAAGAGAATGTCGAAGGGATTGTAGCGATCCGTGGGGTCGAAGAGATCCACGGCATACTTCGACGAGAGTCGGGGCATGAAGAGCATTCTGTTATTCTTGGTGATATTGATCAGCTTCTTGGAAAGCTCTCTGAGCGTTTCCATGGCTGAAGCATCGGCAGAAGCGGAACCGCTGCCGTTCAGCACCTCGAGAAAGCGATCTGCATAATGCTCCACAAAGGCGGGGCCAACGCCGGGGATGCTGTAAAAGTCGGTTTTCTTCTGAGGGAGGAGGCGAACCATTTCGTCGATGGAATCGTCGCCGCAGATCACGGGCGTGCGGCCCGTTTGTGCCTTCTCGCTCTCCTTGATGCTTTGGCGGAGTGCGATCAGCTCCTCGCGCAAAAGCTGAGGGGTTTTCCGATTCTGTTCCATGAGGATCCTTCTTTCTTTGACATTGATACCATAAGTATAACATAATTTGCAAACCTCGTCAAGCGATTTTCCAAACTTCCGATGGAAAAAAACTGTGGCGGGGGAGTTTTTTTGTCCGATGCGCGGAAAAACGGGAAAACCGCGGTCGAAATATGTGAAAATGCATAAAAAAATGATGAAAAATTTTACGAAAAAAGTTTCTCAAATCTATTGCAAAAAATGATAAAGTATTATATAATATATACATAGTGGTGCGGAATGGTGGAAAAAGGTGCAAATAAGAGCGATTTTCACCGCCGAAATCGATCTTGGAAAGGAGGATCTCAGATGTTTGGAGGCGAATATAAGCACGGTCTTGATACCAAAAACAGGCTTTTTATGCCTGCGAAGCTGCGTGAAGATCTGGGATCGCTTTTCGTTGTTGTGAAGGATCTCCGCGAGACCTGCCTCAAGGTTTATTCTCTTGAGGGATGGGAAGAATATCTGGAGCCGATCCGCAAGCAAAACAGAAAATTGCAGGATCGCGTGATGCGGCTTCTGAACTCCACTATGGCGCAGGTGGTGCCCGATTCGCAAGGGCGGATCACTCTGCCGAAGGAGCTTGTGGAGCTGGCCGAGATCAAGGGCACGGCCGTTGTGGTTGGCTGTGGCTACTATGCCGAGATCTGGTCGGAAGCAAATTATGCATATTTGAAGGAACATGAGGATAGGGAAGAGCTCCTGGAGGAGCTGGAGGCCCTGGGACTCTGATAGCGGAAGGAGCCTATCTTAATTATGGAAGAAACGATTCAGTTCTCGCATAGATCCGTGCTGCTCGAGGAGTGCATGGAAGGGCTCAATATCCGCCCCGATGGGATCTACGTGGACGGGACCGCAGGAGGTGCCGGCCATAGCAAGGAGATCGTTTCCCGCTTGGGAAGCGAGGGGCGGCTGATCGCCTTGGATCAGGACGAGGCCGCGATCCGCACTGCAACCGAGCGTCTGGCTCCCTTTGGCGAGCGGGCCACGGTGGTGCGCAGTAATTTCCGCGAGGTTGGAAGCGTGTGCGAGATGCTCGGCATCGGGCAGATCGACGGAATGCTTCTTGATCTTGGTGTTTCCTCTTATCAGCTGGACACGGCGGAGAGAGGCTTCTCCTATCAGGCGGATGCGCCGCTGGATATGAGAATGGATCTGCGGAACGAGCTTTCCGCATTTAACGTTGTAAACGAGTATTCGGAGGAACGGATCAAAAGGATCCTCTTCGAATACGGGGAAGAGCGGTTTTCGGGCCGCATTGCATCCGCCATCTTAAGGGCGCGGGAGCAGGCACCGATCAGAACCACAGGGGAACTGGTTCGGATCGTGAAGAGTGCCATTCCCGCAGCGGCCCGGGATGGCGGGCATCACCCCGCGAAAAGGACCTTTCAGGCCCTTCGGATCGAGGTGAATGCCGAGCTGGATGTGATTGAGCCGGCCATTCGCGCGGCGGTGTCCATGCTCAAGCCGGGAGGCCGTGCGGCGATCATCACCTTCCATTCGTTGGAGGATCGGATCGTGAAGCAGGTTTTTGCAGATCTGGCATCGGGATGCACCTGTCCGAAGGATTTTCCTGTGTGTGTGTGCGGCAATCGGCCGCAGGTGAAGGTGATCACGAGAAAGCCCATCCTGCCCTCAAAAGAGGAGCTGGAGGAAAATCCGCGCTCCAGAAGCGCAAAGCTGAGAGTGGCTGAAAAGCTTTAAATAATAAATAATGAAGAAGGGAGGCAACGCAATGGAAGCGACGGCGATTCAATTGAATAGTGCAGCTGAGAGAAGAGATCTCGGCGGAGCCGCGCTCACCGAGCGATTTGCCTCCGGATGTCTTGCAAGAGCGGCGCAGGCCGGTGCGGCGGAGCAAATGGCCGCGGAAGAGAAAACGCGCGAGCTGGCGCCCTGTGCCTATCGTCTTTCCTTGCTTCCAGAAAGCACGGTGGATGCCGTTTATAAGCAGGGGAAGGACTATATGTCGGCCGACGATCTGCTCCGTTACATGGAGGAGACGAGAGCGCTTCTGCATCGAGCCGAGGAGGACGAGCTGCAGAGTGATGACGAATCGGAGCCATGCGAGGAGATTCGCACCGTGGTCGTTGCGGAGTCCGTGAGCCTGCGAGAGGTTGCGGCAAAGGGCAGGGAGCTGGTGAATCGATGGATCGACGTCACGCCGAACACGGTGAAGAGTGAGAAAAAATTCCCGCTTTCCGCCTTTGCGGCCGTGATCGCCATCGCCGTTTCGATGATGCTGATCGTCACGGGAGCCTTGATGGTGACCACCGCCGAGGCCGAGATCAGCTCGCTCAATTCCGAGATCTCCTCGCTCACCAACGAGGTTGAGGAGCTGGAGACCAAGCTGGAAACGAGAAGCGATCTGATGGAGATCCGCAGGATCGCAACGGAAGAATACGGCATGGTGGAGCAGGACTATCTGCGAATGGAATACGTTGCGCTGGAATCCGAGGAGGAGATCCGCGTATTCAACCGTGAAAGAAACGGTGGCGTAGGGCTTTCGGCGATTCTGAGCGCCATTGGCTGGAAATAAGTCCGTGCGGTCATAAATCCGCCGCGGCAGACATATAATCACCACAGAGAGGTCGCAAGGGACGCTCGGAAAGGGGAGGACGGATTGCTTCGTAAAAAACAAAAGGCAGAATTTCCCACGGAACCGGTTCGTCCGGACGTTTCAAGCAGAGTGGGGATCCTTTTGTTGGTCGTTGGCGCGTTGTTTGGGCTTTTGTTGCTTCGGATCCTGCTGTATCAAACGGCGGATTACGATCGCTATCTGAAGAAGGTAGTGGAGCAGATGACAACGCAGTCTGAGGTGTTGGCCGAGCGCGGCAGCATCTACGACCGCAATGGGATCCCCATCGCCACAAACGTCACCACCTATCGCGTGTTCATTTCTCCCTCCTCCATTGCCGAGGAGCAAGGCGAAAAGGAGAAAAACGGGGAGGAGGTCAACCTTCCGGAGCTGATCTCGGAGCGACTTTCCGAGATGCTCGGCGTTTCCTATGACTTTGTTTACGGGGAAACTCAGCGCACCCGCTATCTGGACAGAACCATCAAAAAGGGCGTGGCCGAATCGAAGGCCGACGAGATCCGTGCCTTCATCGATGAATACGGCTTGCAGAGAATGATCTATCTGCAGGCTTCCTCCACCCGATCCTATCCTTATTCCACGCTGGCCTCCCACGTTTTGGGCTTCACGGGAAGTGACGGGGCGGGGCTCTATGGGCTGGAATATTCCTATCATCAGCTTCTGGCGGGAACAAACGGCCGCTATATCACCGCAAGAGACGCCATGGGCAATGAAATGCCCTTTGGCTATGAGGAATATATCGAGGCGCAGGACGGTTATAATCTGACCTCCACGCTGGACGTTTTCGTGCAATCCGCGCTGGAGCAGGAGCTGGAAAAGGCTTATCTGGAATCCGGCGGAGCCAATCGTGCCGCAGGCATCGTGATGGATGTGAACACGGGAGAGGTTCTCGGAATGGCAGTTTATCCCTATTTCGATCTGAATTCTCCTTGGACTCTTGATATGGAATCGCAGGCAAAGCTGGATTCCGCAGGCTATCTGCCTGATTCTCAGGAATATTCCAACCTTCGCCAGCAGCTGCTTTTGCGGATGTGGTCGAATAAGGCCATCACCGAATCCTATATTCCCGGATCCACCTTCAAGGTCATCACGGCCGCGATGGTGCTGGAGGAGGACGCGGTGGAGGTGAATGAGGGCTTTGAGTGCCCCGGACATAAAACCGTGCTTGGTCATATCATCCATTGCCATAAGACCTCGGGCCACGGTGCGCTCACCTTCACGCAAGGCATCCAGCAATCCTGCAACCCCGTTCTCATGACGGTTGGTCTGCGGCTGGGAGCGCAACGGTTTTATAACTATTTTGCCTCCTTCGGCTACACCGAAAAGACCGGCGTGGATCTTCCCGGAGAGGGCACCGGCATCTATGCGCCGCAGGAGCGGTTCACCGATCTGGATCTTGCCATTTATTCCTTTGGACAAAACTTCAACGTGACCATGCTTCAGCAGATCACCGCTGTGGCGGCGGTTGCAAACGGCGGCTATCTGGTTACGCCGCATCTTGTTTCGCAGGTGACCGACGATTCGGGCACCGTGATCCGCTCCTACGACACGAACGTGCGCCGACAGGTGGTAAGCTCGGAGGTGTGCCGAACGGTCTCCGACATTTTGGAGAAGGGCGTTTCGGGAGACGGCGGTGCGAAAAACGCCTACGTGGCGGGCTATCGGATCGCGGCCAAAACGGGAACCTCTCAAAAGAAGGACGCGGGAAGCCTTGGAAAGTATATCTGCTCCACGGTGGCCTACGCTCCTGCGGAGGCTCCGAAATATGCCGTTCTGATCGTGGTGGATGAGCCCACGCAGGGCGTGCTGTACGGAAGCGTGGTGGCCGCGCCCTACGTGGCCAACGTTATGGAAAAGATCCTTCCTTATCTCGGCGTGGAGGCTGTGTATTCCGAGGCCGAGCTGGATCGCCTCGCCGTCACCGTTCCCTCCTGCACGGGATGGACGGGGAGCTTCGCCCGCAAGGTCTACGAGGCCTCGCCCTACGATCTGAAGGTCGTGGTGATCGGCGATGAAAACGGCGTGGTTTATAAGCAGTATCCCGAAAAGGGAACCGTGATGGAGAAAAACGGCGGTACGCTGATCCTATACACGGATCGCAACGATCCCTCCGCAGAGGAGATGGTCACCGTTCCGAGCGTGGTGGGAGAGACTGCTCTTGCGGCCAATCAGATCCTGATCAACGCAGGGCTCAACGTTCGCATTACGGGAACGAAAAATTATTTGTCGGGAACCTCCGTGAAGGTGGTCTCTCAATCGATCGCCGCAAACGAGCGAGTGCCTCGCGGCACGGTGATCGAGGTACGATTCCTCTCGCTGGAGGATGAAGGAGCAACGTAAGCCCGCTATCGTCGGGTGATCAATGCGGCGGTCACCGTCGGGAAGTGTAACATTACATTTTTCGAGGGAGGCTGAGTCGGATGAAGCTGATAGATCTGATCGGGGATTTGCCCTGCGCGTGCCCCGAGGAGCTCCGATCGATGGAGATCGGATCGGTGTCCACCCATTCTGAGGAGATCGGAGAGAAATGCCTGTTTGTTGCCGTTCGGGGATTGAAAACCGACGGGCATTCGTTTATTTCGCAGGCCGTTCTGAACGGTGCGGCTTGCATTTTGGCAGAGGAGGACTATCGTGGGGAGATCCCCGACGGAGTGCCGCTTCTGCGGATCTGCAACACGCGTCGCGCGGTTGCGGAAATCTACTATCGTTTTTACGGTGCCCCGACAAGGGGCTTAAAGCTGATCGGCGTGACCGGTACGAACGGAAAAACAAGCATCGTGCATCTGCTTCGGGCGATTCTGGAGCAGGCGGGACACCGCTGCGGCGTGATCGGAACAGTGGGGTGTGAGCTATCCGGGCAAGCGATCCACGGAAAGGATGCCGATCCCTTATCCAATATGACCACGCCCGATCCCCCTCAGCTCTATCGTATTCTGAGGGAAATGGCAGACGGCGGCGCGGAATACGTGGTCATGGAGACCACCTCCCATGCGCTTGCGTTGGATAAATTGTCGCCTCTTCGGTTTGCGGCGGGGATCTTCACCAATCTCACTCCCGAGCATCTGGATTTTCATGGCACAATGGAGCGCTATGCGGCCGAAAAGGCAAAGCTTTTTTCCGCCTGCGAGCTGGCGGTTCTCAATGGCGAGTCGCCTTATGCAGAGCAGATGCGGGCGGCCTGCAGAGGCCCTGCCGTGATCTGCGGCGGGGGGAACGGCGACGTTCGTGCCGAGCAGACGGCTTGCGGATGGGCGACCGGCGTATCCTATGATCTGGTGATGGGGGCGGTGCGATTGCCGATCCGTTGTCCCATTCCGGGGAGCTTCACCGTGATGAATTCCATGCTTGCGGCGGTCTGTGCGCTGGAGCTTGGCGTTGGAGCCGAGGAGATCCGGCAGGCGCTGGAGGGCGTTTCGCCCGTGCGCGGCAGGATGGAGCGAATCAGCTGTCCTTCCTCCGATGACGTGGAGGTGATCGTGGATTACGCTCACACGCCGGATGCGCTGGAAATGCTTCTGCGAGAGGCGCGGAAAAGAGAGGGCAAGGGAAGGATCACGCTGGTGTTTGGTTGCGGCGGTGAACGGGATCGCGGAAAACGTCCGCTGATGGGCGCTATCGCCCAGCGGTATGCCCACCGCGTGATCCTCACGGCCGACAACAGTCGGAGCGAAAGCACGTCGGAGATCCTGTCGCAGATCCGTTCGGGAATGAGCCGAGGGGCGGCGAGGGTGATCCCAAACCGTCGGGAGGCTATTCGCACGGCGATTCTGGAGGCAGATGCGGGAGACCTTATTTTGCTGGCAGGAAAGGGACATGAGGAATATGAGATCAACGGAGCGGGGCGCTTTCGCTTTTCTGAGCGAGAGATCGCCGCGGAGGCTCTGAGGGAGAGAAGAAAAGAGGATATTCCTCTTTAGTTCGCGAGGAAGGACGCGATCCGAAGAATGAAAACGACGTTCAGAAGAGAAAAATTGACTGCGGAGCGCCTGGCCGCACTATGCGGAGGCGAGCTTTGGAAGGGAAGAAACGGTTCCGTTCTCGTTGCCTCCGCTTGCACGGATTCCCGTGAGGCCGATGCGGAGAGCTTGTTCTGTGCCCTGCGAGGGGAACGAGTGGATGGACATGATTATATAGCCGCCGCGCTGGAGCAGGGCTGTCGATGTGTGCTTTGCGAGCGGAGCTGTGAGGCCTTGGAGGAATCGTCGGCCGCCGCCATCGTGGTGGGCGACGTGGAATTGGCGCTTTCCCGCTTGGCCAATGCCTGGCGTCGGGAGCTGAGCTGCCGCGTGGTCGGCGTGACGGGGAGCGTGGGGAAAACCACCACCAAGGATATGATCGCCGCAGTTTTGGCCTCCAGGAGTCGGATCTATTGCACCGCCGGCAACCGCAACAGCGTCATCGGAATGCCGCTCTCTATGGCCGAGATCGCCGCCGACGACGAATGGGCGGTGCTGGAAATGGGAATGAATCATTTTGGTGAGATCGAGCGACTTTCCATTGCCGCCGAGCCAAACGTGGCGGTGATCACCAATATCGGCACGTCGCATATGGAAATGCTGGGATCGAGAGAGAATATTTGCCGCGCCAAGCTGGAAATTCTCAGCGGCTTGCGAGAGGGAGGCACTCTGTTGCTCAATGGCGACGAGCCGCTTTTGAGGCGCATCTCCGGAAAAAGCTATCGCACGGTCTACGTTTCCGCCGAGCGCTCGGATGCCGACTATTCCATCCGCAACGTTCGGGTGGAGAACGGCAGAACGCTTTTCGATCTGAAATGGCGGGATGGTGAGGCCTTGGGGCTTTGCATCCGCGTGATGGGCAGGCACAATGCCTATGCCGCCGCCTTTGCCTTTGCCGTTGGACAAATGAACGGCATGAGTGCAGAGGAGATCCGCGCGGGACTTCTTTCCTATACGCCCTCCGGCTTGCGGCAGGAGATCTGTGAATATAATGGCTTGACGTTGATCGAGGATTGCTACAATGCTTCTCCGGAATCTATGAAGGCCGCTCTGAACGTGTTGAGCGACTATTCCCGCCGCAACGGAAGACCGAGCGTTGCCGTGCTGGGAGATATGCTGGAGCTGGGAGAAAAGAGCAGGATGCTCCATCGCGAGGTGGGCGCGGCTCTTGCCGCACTGGAGATCGACCGATTGGTTGCCGTTGGAGAAGGGGGCGCACAGATCGCGCTCGGCGCGCGGCAGAGAGGAATGTCGGCGGATCGGATCTGCTGTCAGCCGGAGGCGGAGCAGCCTCGGAAGACCGCCGAGCTGCTGGAGGCGCTTCTGCAGGGCAATGAGGTGATCCTGTTCAAGGCCAGCCGAGGCGTTGGCGCAGAGCGCATCGTGGAGGCTCTGAAAGAGCTCAGAAAACATTGAATCGGAGTAAAGATCATGAAGTCCTTTTATATTATGATGGCCGTCACGGCTGTTTCCGTTTTTCTTCTCACCGTGGTGTGTGAGCGGATCCTGATCCCCATTTTGCGGTCGCATAAGCTGGGGCAGCGGATTCTGGAGATCGGCCCGCGCTGGCATAAAAGCAAGGAGGGAACTCCCATTATGGGGGGGATCGGATTCATTCTGCCGATCCTTCTGGTGTCCGCCGTGTTTTTCATCCTCAAGGCGGTGCAGGGCGTTGCATCAGATTATATTCCGCTGGCTCTCACGCTGGCCTTCGCCGTTGGAAACGGTGTGATCGGCTTTGTGGACGATTATTGCAAGCTGATCAAAAAGGAAAATGAAGGCTTGAGCTGGAAGCAGAAGATCGTTCTTCAGCTGACGCTCTCCGTGGCCTATCTCATCGTGATGACCTACACGGGCAATCTCTCCACCACCATTCCGTTCTTTGGCGGTGAGCTTCGCCTCGGCTTTTTCTTCTATCCGCTGGCCGTGCTTGTTCTGACGGGGGCCGTGAACGGCGGCAATATCACCGACGGCGTGGATGGACTGGCCTCGTCGGTCACCTTCGTGCTTGGCGCCTTCTTTGCCGTTTGGGCGGCGGCGATCGCGGCAGAGCAGCTGGGCTTCGTTGCGGCTCTTTTGGTGGGCGCTTCGCTGGGCTTTTTGGTGTATAACTTCCATCCCGCAAGAGTGTTTATGGGCGACACGGGATCGCTTTTCTTCGGAGCCTTGGCCATCGGCGGCTCGTTTATGGTTGGGAATCCCGTGGTTGGAATCGTTGTCACGGCGGTTTTCGTATTGGAAATGCTCTCCAGTCTTCTGCAGGTCGTCTATTTCCGTCTCACTCACGGAAAGCGACTCTTCAAAATGGCTCCCGTGCATCATCATTTCGAGAAATGCGGCTGGAGCGAATATAAGGTTGTGGCCGTTTTCTCGGCAGCGGAGCTTGTGTTCTGCCTGCTGGCATGGCTGGTGATCTGATCAAAAAAACGGAAAGGAGCGGGATCTATGGCCTTGAATCGGTCGTTCTCGGAAGAAAACAGAATGCTTCTCCCCTCGGGCGGCCCCGATCGCGGAGATCCCCCGGCGGAGCAGGAAGCGGTCCTGAAGGGAAGCCCCGACGTTCCCATGCTCCTGATCACCACCATTCTTTTGCTCTTCGGATGCGTGATGGTGTATAGCGCCTCGGCGGTTTACGCCGAGAAATACCATGACGACAGCACCTATTTTATCGTCCGTCATCTGATCTTTCTGCTGCTGGCCGTGGCTGCCACGGCTCTGATCGTGCGCTACGTTACGCCGCGCTTTTGGGAGGATTTCACGCTGGTGCTTTTTGCCGTTTCCATCCTGCTTTTGCTTTTGGTTTTGGTGATCGGCGACGATCTGGGAAGCGGCGCCAAGCGCTGGTTGAATTTCCGCGTGTTCACCATTCAGCCCTCGGAGATCGCCAAAATGGCGCTGGTGATGGTGCTGGCGCGGCATATGACCAAATATCGCAACATGATCTGCTCCGAATATCGCTTCGGAAGCTTTCTCTACGGTGTGGTCTATCCCGCCTGCTACATCGGATCCATCGCCGTGCTGATCGCGGCAGAGCGACATATTTCGGGATTGATGATCATCGGTATGATCGGCATCTCGGTGATGTTTCTCGGCGGCACGAAGCTGAAATGGCTGGTGTTCATCTGCCTTGGTGTGGTCTGCGCGGGGGGGCTGCTGGTGCTGGTCTCCGACTACGCGCAGGCGCGCGTGGACACTTGGCTCAACATTGAGGATGCCGACCCGCTGGGCGGCGCCTGGCAAACCCTGCAAGGGCTGATGGCCATCGGCTCGGGGGGACTCTTCGGCGTTGGACTTGGCAACAGCCGACAGAAATTCGGCTACGTTTCGCAGCCGCAGAACGATTTTATCTTCACCATTATTTGCGAGGAGCTGGGGTTCTTCGGCGCCTTTTTGGTGATCGCACTCTTTGCCATGTTCGTTTGGCGAGGCTTTTATATCGCTCGCCACGCGCCCAATTCCTTTTGCGCGCTGGTGGTCTACGGTCTCACCTTCAAGGTGGGGATCCAAACGGTTCTGAACATTGCCGTTGTCACAAATTCCATGCCAAACACGGGAATCTCTCTGCCTTTTTTCAGCTACGGCGGCACGTCGCTTGTGCTTCAGGTGATCGAGGTTGGGATCATTCTCGCCATCTCCAGATATTCATATCAAAGAAAGCTCGCATGAGCGGAAGGGAAGGATTATGAAAAAATTGCGCACACGCCGCTTCTACGTGGCTCTCTACTGTGCATTGGGCTTTTCGGCTCTGTTTCTGGCTTGGTTTGCTTTGTTCGGAGCAAAAATGGCCGTTTCTCACGGCAATGGTGTCGTGGATGCTGTTTTCAGTGTGTTCGTGCTTGCGGCAGGCAGCTTCCTGGCCTTCTGCTTTTTGCCTTACTTTAAGGGAGATCGCAGATGGTATTCCATTTCTGCACTTCTCACGGTTGTTTTCTGCATCGGTGCGGCCATGCTGTTCCGAATTCCCGGATTGGCGGTGGCGATGTGAGAGTGTTGTTAACGGGTGGCGGCACGGCAGGGCATATCAATCCCGCATTGGCCATTGCGGAAACGGTTCTTCAGAATGAGCCGGGAAGCGAGATCGCC
>JAZRCQ010000095.1:0-5473 GCA_045659845.1 Eubacteriales bacterium | reverse complement strand
AAGCGCTGGCACATCACCATGGGAGAATCGCTCACCGACTATGTGTTCTATCCGCTCTCGCTTTGCGCTCCGATGCAAAGGCTTTCCAAATGGTCGAGAGAGCATCTGGGGCAGGCGCTGGGAAAGCGTTTTCCCGTTTACATCGCCACGGTTGCAACGTGGTTTCTTACGGGGCTTTGGCACGGTGCAGGCTGGAATTTCATCGTTTGGGGCCTGCTCAACTGTCTGCTCCTGCTTGTTTCACAGGAGCTGGAGCCGCTTTGGGCAGCTTGGCGGAGGCTTGCTCCCCGCATCTCGTCCTCAAAGGGCTGGGGCGTATGGCAGGCGGTGAGAACCTTTCTGCTCATGGGCTTGATCCGCAGCTTGGATTGCTATCGGAGCGTGCCGACCACCTTCCGCCTTTGGGGAACGATGATCACTCGCTTCCGCCTTTCCGATCTGCTCGGTGGCGGCTGGCGAACGCTGGGGCTCTCGGGCGCGGAATGGATCCTGCTGGGGCTTTGCATCCTCACGGTGTTTCTGGGAAGTCAGCTCACGAAAAAAAAGGACGTTCGCGGGATACTTGCCGCAGAGCCGATCCGCTTCTGCGCGGTGATGACGCTGGGGATCCTGCTTCTTCTGATGCTTGGGACCTATGGCATCGGCTACAACGCGGGAGATTTTATCTACGGTCAATTTTAAGGAAAGGACGGAGGCCGCATGAAAAAAAGAATATGGCTCGCCTGCATCGCCATGGTGTTGTCGGGATGCGCGCTTCTGTGGTTTTTCGGACTGCTGGTGCAGCCGAAATATATGTCCGAGAATCGGGAGGGTGCGCTGGTTGCGGAATACTACGGTGAGACCACGCCGCACGACGTGCTGTTCCTCGGTGATTGCGAGATCTATGAGTCCTTCACGCCGCCAACGCTATGGGAGGAATACGGCATCACCTCTTATTTGCGGGGGACGCCTCAGCAGCTGGTTTGGCAATCCTATTATCTTTTGGAGGACACCCTGCGGCATGAGACGCCGCGTGCCGTTGTCTTCAACGTTTACGCCATGCGCTACGGTGAGCCGCAGAACGAGGCCTACAATCGCATCACGCTGGACGGCATGCGCCTCTCTCCCGTGAAGCTTCGGGCGGTGGCCGCATCTATGACGGAGGAGGAGAGCTTTTTCTCCTATGTGATGCCGCTTCTGCGCTTTCATGGAAGATGGAAGGAGCTGGGCGCGGAGGATTTCTCCTATTTGTTCCGTCGGGATCGGGTTTCGCATAACGGATATCTGATGCAAAAGGGAGTGGAGCCTATGACCGTTTTCGTGGAGGGAACGCCCTTGGAGGATACGGCTCTGCCTGCGATCTGCTTTGAATATCTGGATCGGATGGAGCGCTTGTGCAGAGAAAAGGGGATCGAGCTGATCCTGATCAAGGCACCCACGAATTTCTGGGGATATTATTGGTACGACGAATGGGAGCAGCAGATCTCCGATTATGCGGAGGAGAAGCGGCTTGCCTACTATAATTTCATTCCCAAGGCCGAAGAAATGGGCATTGATTGGAATGAGGATACCTACGACGGCGGTGCGCATCTCAACGTGTACGGTGCGGAGAAGCTGACGTCCTATTTCGGATCCATCCTGCAAAGTGTTCACGGCCTGGAGGATCACCGAGCGGAGGAGTCGCTGAAGGCTGTGTGGGAGCTTAAAACAGCTCGGTATGATCAGGAAAGAAACGGAGGATAATAAAATGAAGAGATGGATGGCATGCCTGCTGGGGCTCTTGCTTTGCATGAGCGCCTTCTGCGCCTGCAAAGAGGATGTGCCGGAGCAAAAGGGAGAGCCTTATTCCTTTGCGGTGGACGGGATCGCTTTCACCCCCGGAGGAGATGCCGGAGCGCCGCTTGCGGCTTGGAAGGGAGCGGCTCCGCAGATCTCCGTGAAGGGCTCTTGTCTCGACGGCGTGGACGGTGAGGACGTGACCTACGTTTTCACGGATTTCCGCATTCAAACCTTCCGAACGGGGGCGAGCGAGGTGATCCGCTGGGTGATCCTGCAATCCGACGCCGTGAAAACGGGAAAGGGGATCGCCATTGGTGATTCAGCCGAGCAGATGAAGACGGCCTACGGTCAGCCCACCGAGGAAACGGCAAGTCTTTCCGTTTACGAGAGCGGGGGAACTCGCCTTCGCTTCACCCATCGGGATGGTGTGATCACAAAAATCGAATATACCGTTTCGGAATGACGGAAGCGAGTACAGAGCGAGCAGAAGCACGGGAGAGATCCTCCCGTGCTTCTGCTTTGGAATGAAGGGGATGCAGGCGCCTCCGCGAGGCAGATGCGGCGTCCATGCGCGAAAGGCTGCTCCGATCCGCTGATAAAGGTCTCGCGCGGTGTGTTGCCTTTTCGGAAGGCGGATCGGGGCATTTTTTAGCACTCCAATGACGAGTTTACAAAATATTCAAAAATAAATCCCGAAACCCTCTTGACAAAATCGTGAAAAAGTGATAAATTTATAGCAGAGTTTTAGCACTCCGAATAAACGAGTGCTAAAGCCTGAGCAAGAGGACGAAAGGAGGGGCATCGCTTGAGCACACATGAATTGAGTGAGCGAAAAAAGCAGATATTAAAGGCGATCGTCAATGCACACATTGAGGACGGAGGCCCCATCGGATCCAAGTCCATCCTGCAGAATCAGCAGCTGAATTGCTCCTCTGCCACCATCCGCAATGAAATGGCGGAGCTGGAGGAGATGGGCTATCTGGAGCAGCCCCACGCCTCGGCGGGAAGAGTTCCCAGCGAGCTGGGCTACCGCTTCTACGTGGACTCCCTGATCGAGCATTACGCAATGACCACGGGAGAGATCGCGCAGATCAATAATCTTCTGCGCGTGAAGATGGGCGAGCTGGATCAGATCCTTTCCGCCGCTTCCACGCTGGCATCGTCGCTGACGAACTACACGGGCATTGCCATCAAGCCGCGTCTCGGCTCGGTGAGTGTTTCCAAGTTTGAAACCATTTATCTGGAGCCGGATCATTATATTCTCGTGGCGGTCACGTCCGCGGGAAGCGTTAAAACGAAGCATATCCACACCGATCATGAGGTCACGGAGCAGGATATGGAGAAGCTGGCGGCGGCACTCAACCGATGCCTCACGGGGCTCACCACGGATCAGATCACCCTTTCCATTATGATGGAGCTGGAGGAGCTTGCAGGGATCCATCCCCAGCTGGTGTCTCAGCTGATGAAGGTGATCTACGAGATCCTGGCCGAAAGCGACCGCGGCGAAATGAAGGTGAGCGGGATCAATCATCTTCTGCAATATCCCGAATACAGCGACGTCGGGCAATTTCAGGAGCTGCTGGGCGCGTTGGAAAATAAGGAAGACATTCTCGATCTGGTTTCGCGAAACGAAAACCGCAAGGATATCAGCGTGCTGATCGGCTCTGAGAGCCGCGTTCAAGTGATGAACAATTCCGCGCTGGTGTTCAAGCCGATCGTGAAGGATGGAAAAACGCTGGGAGCCATTGGTATTCTCGGGCCTCGCCGAATGGACTATGCCAAGGTGCTGGCCACGCTGGAGGAGCTCAGCGGAAATATCGATCATATCATAACCCCGCAAAAGCAATTGAAGGGCGAGGGAGAGGAGTTATAATGGAAGAGATCAAGAATAAGCAGGAGCCTGCCGAGCAGAGCGAGCCCGCAGAGAAAAAGCCTGCGGCATCTGCCGACAAGAAAAAAATGAAAAAGCTGGAGGCCGAGCTGGCCGAGGCGAAAAAGCAGGCCGAGGCCGCAAGAGCGGAGGCTGATGAGGCAAACGATAAATATCTGCGCATGATGGCGGAATATGATAATTTCCGAAAGAGAAGCGCAAAGGAAAAGGAAGGCGTTTACGCCGATGCCTATGCCGATTGCATCGCCAACATCCTGCCCATTCTCGACAATCTGGAGCGGGCGGCGGCCTACGATCAGCTGGAAGGGCTGAAAAAGGGCCTTGAAATGACGTCCAAGGCCTTCACCGATGCGCTGGATAAAATGGGCATCACAGAGATCGGAACGGAGACCTTCGATCCCAATCTCCACAATGCCGTGATGCACGTGGAGGACGAGACGCTGGGAGAATCCAGCATCGTTGAGGTGTTCCAGAAGGGCTACTGCAAGGGTGACAAGGTCATCCGCTATGCGATGGTTAAGGTTGCAAACTGACCGTTGCAGATCAAGATCGAAAAAATATTTAATGAATATATGTTTGCTGAAGCAAACGATCGGAGGAATTTATCATGGGAAAGATTATTGGAATTGACTTGGGTACCACCAACTCCTGCGTGGCTGTTTACGAGGGCTCTGAGCCTATCGTGATCCCCAATCCCGAGGGAGCTCGCACCACGCCCTCTGTGGTTGCCTTCTCGAAGACGGGTGAAAGAATGGTTGGTCAGGTTGCTAAGAGACAGGCGATCACCAACCCCGACAGAACCATCATCTCCATCAAGAGAGACATGGGAACTGCCACCAAGAAGGATATCGACGGTAAGGCTTACACGCCTCAGGAGATCTCCGCAATGGTTCTGCAGAAGCTGAAGTCCGATGCAGAGGCCTATCTGGGCACCGCTGTTTCTCAGGCTGTGATCACCGTTCCCGCCTACTTCTCTGACTCTCAGCGTCAGGCAACCAAGGATGCGGGTAAGATCGCAGGACTTGAGGTGCTTCGTATTATCAACGAGCCCACCGCGGCCGCATTGGCCTACGGCATGGATAAGGAAGAGAATCAGAAGATCATGGTGTTCGACCTCGGCGGCGGAACCTTCGACGTTTCCATCCTCGAGATCTCGGACGGCGTGTTTGAGGTTCTTGCCACTAACGGCGATACCCGTCTCGGCGGCGACGATTTCGACCAGAGAGTGATCGATTGGATGGCAGATCAGTTCCAGAGAGAGAACGGCTTGGATCTCCGTCGCGACAAGATGGTGCTGCAGAGACTCCGCGATGCCGCAGAGAAGGCAAAGATCGAGCTTTCCGGCATGGCAAGCACCTCCATCAACCTGCCCTTTATCACGGCAACCGCTGAGGGCCCCCTCCACTTTGAGGCAACCCTCACCAGAGCCGAGTTCGACCGCATCACCGCAGATCTGGTGGAGAGAACCATGGTTCCCACCAAGAAGGCGATCAATGATGCCGGCCTGAGCGTTAATCAGATCGACAAGGTGCTTCTGGTTGGAGGATCCACCAGAATTCCCGCCGTTCAGGAGGCCGTGAAGAAGTTCATCGGCAAGGATCCCTTCAAGGGCATCAATCCCGACGAGTGCGTGGCTATCGGTGCCGCTATTCAGGGCGGTGTGCTTGGCGGCGAGGTGAAGGATCTGCTGCTTCTGGACGTAACGCCTCTGTCTCTCGGTATCGAGACCCTCGGCGGTGTATTCAACCGCATCATCGACCGTAACACCACTATCCCCGTAAAGAAGAGCCAGGTTTATTCCACCGCGGCTGACGGTCAGACCTC
>JAZRCQ010000094.1:0-1749 GCA_045659845.1 Eubacteriales bacterium | reverse complement strand
CGCGACATGGGCTGCAGGATCAGGTTCACGCCCGCACCGCGGATCCACGGAGCCTCCGAGAGGATCCGAACGATCAGCTCTCCGCCCATGCCGAAGATCAGAACATCGGTGGGGGCAAAGTGCTCCACGCCGTGAAGCCCGTCGGTGCGGAGCGTGTCGATCCGATCCGCAAGGCCCGCCTCGGCGATATGCCGACGGGCCACCTCGATGGGGCCCTCGTTGATGTCGCAGGCCACCGCGCGGCGGCAAAGCTCCCGTCGGCAAAGCTCGATGGGCAAATAGGCATGATCGGTGCCAACGTCGGCCACCACACCTCCCTCGGTGAGAAAGGGTATGGCGCTGAGCAGGCGAGAATCCGGTTTTTTTTCGGTTTGCAAGGCAAGGTCTCCTTTTCGGTTCTATATATTCTGCCGCAAAGCGGCCGTAAAAAGCAAAAGAGGGGCTGCTTTGAAACGAAATCAAAACAGCCCTTGCAAGATCGATCAGTTCTTCTTGCTTGCCAAAAAGCTGTTGATCTGAGCGATCAGCGCATCCGCATTGGTGCCGTGAACGGCGCAGGCGTCTGCAATGGATTCACCTCTGGATGCGGGGCAACCGAGGCAATGCATCCCGATCACGAAGAAAAACTGCGCGGTTTCGGGATCAAAATCGAGGACGTCCCCGATGATGGTATCCTTCGTTACAACCATGGATCATTCTCCTTTCCAGCCATCGCCGCAAGCCTCTTACAGACGATGGACAATTTCATATCTATATTATACCCCAATCATCGGTTTCTGTCAATCGTATTCAACCGATTTTCATCAACTTTTTTTGTATTTTTGATGGAATGGGGGCCTTGCATGCTTGACAATCGGGCAAGAAACTGGTATAATATAAGTTGGTGTGGTATATCATTTTGCGGATCAGGGGGTGATGTTCTGAAAAACGTGTTTCCGCGATTTGTGGGAAACGAACGGCTGAAGGAGCGCCTGCGCTCCGAGCTGATGGAGGAGCGTCTCCCGCACGCCTATATCATTGAAGGCCCGAGGGGGAGCGGAAAGCGAACGCTTGCCGTTCTGATCGCCGCCGCCCTTGCCTGCGAGAAAAGAAACGACGCCAACGCGCCTCTGCCCTGCGGAGAATGCAATTCCTGCCGCAAGATCCTCTCCGGCAACTCGCCCGACGTGATCTCCGTTACACGTGAGGACAAGGCCACGCTCGGCGTGGATGCCATCCGCACGATGCACAACGACGTTTATATTGCTCCAAATGACACCGACAACAAGGTTTATCTGATCGAGGACGCGCACACGCTCACCGATCAGGCTCAAAACGCGTTTCTGCTGATCCTGGAGGAGCCGCCGGCCTACGTTCGCTTCTTCCTGCTTTGCGAAAGCTCCACGGAGCTTTTGGAAACCGTGCGAAGCCGCGCGCCCACGCTTCGGCTCCAGCCCATCAGTTCCGAGGCGATCGGCACGTATCTGAAGGAAACGGAGCCTGCCGCCCGCATGCTTGCCATCCAATCCCCCGTTGATTTCTCCGAGCTGTTGGTGGCCGCCGACGGCTGCATCGGAAAGGCGAAGGAGCTTTTGGATCCCCGTCGGCGAAAGCCCATTCTCGAGCGAAGGCAGGATGCACGCGAGTTTCTTGAGCTATGCAGCGGCCGCCATAACAATGCAGAGCTTTTGCGATTTCTCACGGCACTGGGCCCCAAGCGAGACGAAATGATCGCCGCGCTGAACACGATCCTGCTCTGCCTGCGCGATC
>JAZRCQ010000093.1:0-3341 GCA_045659845.1 Eubacteriales bacterium | reverse complement strand
CGATAAGCCCACCTATGAGGAGCTGGAGTTCGAGCAGGGCGCACCCGTTGCACTCAACGGCGAGAAGATGACCGCAAAGCAGATCATTCTCAAGCTCAACGAGATCGGCGGAGCAAACGGCATCGGTCTTCTCGACATCGTGGAGAACCGTCTGGTCGGCATGAAGTGCCGCGGTGTTTATGAAACTCCCGGCGGAACCATTCTCTATAAGGCACATAGCGTGCTGGAATCCATCTGTCTTGATAAGATGACTCTGCACGAGAAGCAGAAGATCGCCATCACCTTTGCCGAGCTGGTCTACAACGGTCAGTGGTTCACGCCTCTGCGCGAGGCTCTGAGCGCCTTCGTGGACAAAACGCAGGAAACCGTTACGGGTAAGGTTCGTCTGAAGCTCTACAAGGGCAACATGATCAACGCCGGCGTTTGGAGCGATTATTCGCTCTATAGCGAGGAGATCGCAACCTTCGGCGAGAGCGACTACAACCAGAAGGATTCCGAGGGCTTTATCAACCTCTACGGTCTGCCCATCAAGGTCAAGGCCATGGTTGATGCAAAGAACAAAAAGGCATAAAAAAAGCAAGGGGTACTGCCGCATCGGCGGAGTACCCCTTTCGGACATTACAGGAAACACCCCTTAAAGGAGAGATAGAAATGGAAAAAATGTGGGCAGGAAGAACCTCCGGCAAAACCGATCGGTTGGCGGACGATTTCAATTCTTCCATTCGGTTTGACAGTCGGATGTACCGTCAGGACATCACGGGAAGCGTGGCACATGCCGCCATGCTGGCAAAGCAGGGCATTATCCTTGAGGAGGAGGCCACGCAGCTGATCGACGGTCTTTCGGGCATTCTTGCAGATCTGGAATCGGGAGCGCTTGCCATCGATGAGACCGCCGAGGATATCCATATGTTCGTGGAGCAGGTGTTGACCGCGCGCATCGGCGACGTTGGCAAAAAGCTGCATACCGCAAGAAGCCGCAACGATCAGGTGGCGCTGGATATCAGAATGTATCTGCGCGACGAGATCAACGAGATCCTGCAGCAGATCCGCACGCTGGTTGGCGTGCTTGCCGACCGTGCAGAGGAGCATAAGGCCACGATCCTGCCGGGCTACACCCATCTGCAAAGAGCCCAGCCCATCACCTTCGGTCACCATCTCATGGCTTATGCCATGATGCTTCTGAGAGATATCGACCGCCTGCAGGATTGCAAGCGCAGAATGAATCTCTCTCCCATCGGCTGCTGCGCGCTGGCCGGCACCACCTATGCCACCGACCGCGGCTTTGAGGCCGAGCAGCTGGGCTTCGACGGCATCTGCCTCAATAGTCTGGACGGTGTGTCCGACCGTGATTTCTCGGTGGAGCTGATGAGCGACCTCTCCATCCTGATGATGCATCTCTCCAGATTCTCCGAGGAGATCATTTTGTGGTCGAGCTGGGAGTTCCGCTTTGTGGAGCTTTCCGATGCCTACACCACGGGCTCCTCCATCATGCCGCAGAAGAAGAATCCCGATATGGCCGAGCTGATCCGAGGAAAAACGGGAAGAGTGTATGGCGATCTGATGTCGCTCCTCACCACGCTCAAGGGACTTCCGCTGGCCTACAACAAGGATATGCAGGAGGATAAGGAAAGCGTGTTCGACGCGGTGGACACCGTGAAGATGTGCCTTTCCGTGATGGCTCCCATGATCGCCGAAATGCGGGTCTGCTCCGATCGGATGCTTCAGGCGGCGCAGGGAGGCTTCATCAATGCCACAGATCTGGCGGACTATCTCGTTCGTCGCGGCATGCCGTTCCGCACGGCCTATAAGCTCTCGGGACAGCTGGTGGCATACTGCATTCAGAAGAGCAAGGTACTGGAAACGCTCACGCTGGAGGAGTTCCGCTCCTTCGATCCCATCTTCGATGAGGGCGTGTTTGATGCCATCGATCTGCAAAACTGCGTGGAGCGCCGAATCAGCGCCGGCGGCACCTCTGTCGGCTCGGTGGAGGCGCAGATCAAGCACGTTCGATCTATTTTGTTTGAGGAGGCTTAACATGAAAAAGGTTTTGATTATCGGCAATAGCTTTGGAACCGATTCCGCAAGATATCTCAACGGCATTTCCAGAGCAGGAGGCGCAGAGATCCGCGTGGTGAATCTGTATATCGGCGGCTGCTCGCTCTACCGTCACTATCGGAATATGCTTTCCGAGGAGCCCGCTTATCGTTATGAGATCAACGGGATCGACACGGGGCTGGACGTTTCCCTGAAAAAGGCGCTCCTGATGGACGAATGGAACGTGGTGGTGCTTCAGCAATGCAGTCCCAAAAGCGGAGAGCTGAAAACCTATGAGCCCTATCTGCCGGCTCTCCGCGACTACGTGAAAAAGCTTTGCCCCCCTCCAAAGCTGGTGCTTCACATGACGTGGTCGTTTGCGGAAGGCTGTAAGAGATTTGAGCTGACCCCCTTTACCATGCACGACGAAATGTATGAAGCCGTTGTTCGCACCTACCGTCAGGCGGCAGAAAAATATGAAATGGATATGCTTTTGCCCTCGGGGATTGCGATGCACCGTCTCTATCGCGAGATCGGCGATGCCACCTATCGGGACGGCTTCCATTGCAGCCTCGGCATTACGCGCTATATGCTGGGATGCATCTGGTTCATGGCACTCACCGGGCGTGACGTGGAGGGCAATCACTTTGCGGATCTGGACGTTCCCGTTTCGGAGGAGCAGCTTGCTCTGGCTCGCAGGATCGCCCGTGAAACCCTGCTTGCAGAAGGCTTTTCGTTAAAATAAAATGAAAAAACACCCCGTCAAGGGAGGCAGACTGTAGTTGCCATCCCTTGGCGGGGAGCTTTTAATTCAGAGCAAATGTTTTTATGGAGCGGAGTGCGGCTCCTTCATCTGTTTCCACCACCTCGCCGAGCGCGAAAAACTCGCCCTCTGCCGTGAGGATCCGAGCTCGCGCTCCGATGGGAAGCTCCATTCTGAGCTTGCGCAGAGCAACAGCGCATCCGCTTCGGATCAACCGCTCGTAAAAGGCCGATGGGGAAGCGGCGGGAAGGGAAGCAAAGAGGCTTTCTGTTGGGATCAGTAAGGCTTCGCGTTCCTCGTCACTCAGTGCATCCAGCTCCTCAAGAGAATGGGATTGCTCAATGGAAAAGCCGCAGGCCTCGGTTCGCTCCAGTGTGGCCATTACGCCGCCGCATCCGAGCGCGGCCCCGATGTCGGCGCAGAGCGTGCGGATATAGGTGCCGCCGGAGCAGGTTACGGTCAGACGAAAGTCGGAGGCGGTGTCAGTGGTTTTGGCCTCCAAGCCAAAGATTTCGATCTCACGCGGCTCGCGTTCGATCACCTT
>JAZRCQ010000092.1:0-2277 GCA_045659845.1 Eubacteriales bacterium | reverse complement strand
AGGCTTCTATTGGGAGCTCTACAACAGCCAGTTTGGAAAATAATCGCAAATCACCTTCAAACCTTCACATTGTCTTCATAAATCAGGTGTAAAATAAATACAGACCATTATTCTGATCGGAGGAAATCCATGCTTTCGCTGAAAAACATCCAAAAAGCCTATCTGTCGGGCGATAATGCCGTTCATGCGCTGGTCGGTGTTTCCATCGACTTTCGGGAAAACGAGTTCGTTTCGATTCTCGGCCCCTCCGGCTGCGGAAAGACTACGGTCCTGAATATCATCGGCGGGCTCGACCAATACACCAGCGGTGATCTCGTGATCAACGGCGTTTCCACCAAGGAATACACCGATTCCGACTGGGATACCTATCGCAACCACTCCATCGGCTTCGTGTTCCAAAGCTACAATCTCATCCCTCACCAAACCGTTCTGGCAAACGTGGAGCTGGCTCTGACGCTTTCGGGCGTTTCCCGCTCCGAGCGTCGCCGTCGCGCCATTGAGGCGCTGAAAACGGTGGGGCTGGAGAATCAGCTTCGCAAGCGCCCCAATCAGATGTCGGGCGGACAGATGCAGCGCGTGGCCATTGCGCGCGCGCTGGTGAACGATCCCGATATCCTGCTGGCCGATGAGCCCACGGGCGCCTTGGACACGCAAACCAGCGTGCAGAACATGGAGATCCTGAAAAAGATCTCCAAATCCAAGTTGATCATAATGGTCACGCATAATCCCGATCTTGCAAGGCAGTATTCCGGTCGCATCATCCGCATCGTGGACGGCCGCATCACCGACGATACAGCTCCCTACCGTGCCTCCGAGGCCGAGCGGGCAGATAAGAAATGGCTTCGCCGCTTCCGCAATCCCTTCCTCTTCACCCGTGAGGAGGTTCGCACCTCGCAGGCAGGCGGTGTTGGCCGCGTGAATCCCAAAAGCGAGACCACGGAAAAGCGCAAAAGAAAGCGCTCCATGTCCTTCTTCACCGCTCTTTCCCTCTCGCTCAACAACCTGATGACCAAAAAAGGCCGCACGCTGATGACCTCCTTCGCAGGCTCCATCGGCATCATCGGCATTGCTCTGATCCTTTCCGTTTCCACCGGCGTGAATGCTTATATCAATTCGGTGCAGCGGGAAACGCTCTCCGGCTATCCCATCCAGCTGGATGCCGAATCCGTGGATATGGGCTCGCTGATCTCCGCGCTGATGAGCGTGCAAAACGATGAAAGCCTCCAGCACCCCCTCGATAAGGTGTATGAGAGTATCGTTCTCGGTCAGCTTGCCAACGCCCTCGGCTCGGTGGACTCCACCACAAATGACCTCACGGCCTTTAAGAACTATCTGGAAAGCACCCGCAGCTTCGATGAATACCTCACCGCCATCCAGTATGCCTACAACTTCAACTGGAGCATCTTCGTTCGCGAGGGCAACGAGATTGGCGAGGGCAAGGGCGACGTGGTGAAATCCGACGTCATGGAATGGCTCTCGGGCTTCGGCGCCATGGGCGGCGGCTCCTCCTCAAGTACAGGCGCGGCAAGCATGGGCATGATGTCCGGCGGCTTCAACGTATGGGAGGAAATGCTCCAGCCGCTGGATCCCAACAGCACCGATCTGGTGAACGACCTGCTCAAGGAGCAATATGAGCTGGTGGACGAGGGTAGCCGTTGGCCGCAGGCTCCCAACGAGGTTGTGTTGGTGGTCAACAGCAACAATGAGATCAGCGATATGGCGCTCTTCGCTCTCGGACTCCGCACCGAGGCGGAAATGAATCAGGGCTTCATGGCCGCTATGGGCGGCGGCGCACTAGATCTCTCCGCGCGCAAGTCCTGGACATATGATGAGATCCGCGAGATGGAATTCCGCCTGATCCTCGCAGCTGAATGCTACGAGAAGCAAGCTGACGGCACCTTTGTTGATCTGGCAAAAACCGCCGCAGGCCGTGAGCAGCTCTATAACGATCCCGACGTTGGCTTCACGCTGAAGGTGGTTGGTATCATCCGTCCGCAGGAGGGCGTTTCGGCCACCTCCATCAACGGCAGCATCGGTTACACCGCCGCGCTGGCACAGGAAGCGTTGAAGAGAACGGCCGAGAGCGAGCTTCTGCAGCTGCAGAAGGAGAACACGACCACCGACGTGCTGACCGGACTCCCCTTCCGCACCGACGAGGAGATCTCCCTTGAAAAGAAGCAAGCCACCGTGCTGAGCTATCTGGCAACGCTGGAGGACGGCGCCGCTCGCGCCTTCCTGCTCTCCGTGCTTGCCCCCCCCCCCCCCCCCCCGCCCCCG
>JAZRCQ010000091.1:0-6338 GCA_045659845.1 Eubacteriales bacterium | reverse complement strand
AAGCGACGCCACTTGTATCAAGACAAGCACACGCCCTGCAGTCACGCTTAAATCGTTGACTTATTTTTGTTGTCTGATATAAATTTCAAACTTATCGTTTTTTAGATTAAAAATCTTGATATTTTCCTAATTCTGGGATATAATGATTTCGCGACACAATTAAATATTTTCGTACGAAGTCTAAGTTGGTAAAAACGTAGACTTTGGTTGTCATATCTTCGGACGTGAACTGTGTCGCAACAGAAGCGAAACTGCGTTTTTCGGTGCGTGGTTTCGACTACGCACCTTTTTGTTTTAGGAGGATTTATTATGAAAAAGATTATAGTTTCCCTCGTTCTTCTTTTGTCATTGTTGTTAACATCGTGCTCTTCTGTAGATTTATATATCGGAGAAAACGGCAACTGGTGGAATGGTGACGAAGATTTAGGAATAGTTGCACAAGGACCTCAAGGCGAGCAAGGTATACAGGGTGTACCCGGTGAAAAAGGAGATGCTGGTGAAAAGGGTGATACTGGCGAACCGGGAAAATCTGTGTCTGTTGTATCTGTAACTAAAACAAAAACTGAAGGTTCGGTTGATACATACACTGTTTGCTTCTCCGATAACTCATCAACGAGCTTTACTGTGACTAACGGTACAGATGGCACAACAATTACCATTACATCAGTTGAGAAAGTTAGCACCGAGGGTTTAATAGATACGTATAAGATTACTTTTTCTGACGAAACATCACATACATTTACTGTTAAAAACGGTGAAGATGGAAAGTCAGTAACCGTTTCATCTATTGAAAAAACGAATTCGGTTGGCTTAATTGATACTTACGAAATTGCTTTTTCTGATGGAACAAAATCAACATTTACTGTCACCAACGGACGTGACGGTAATACTCCATATATTGGTGCGAATGGCAACTGGTGGATAGACGATAAGGATACTGGAGTTCTTGCAGATTATTCTGCAGATGATAGAAAAATCAGCGACGGTCTTTTCTTCATAACTACTACCGTTGGCGGCAAAGCTGGTATGGTTGTTTCTGATTATAATGGGACAGATGTAAATGTCGTAATTCCTAATTATGTTGGTTCTGTACCTGTTATTGGTATAAATAGTGGTGTTTTTGATTATAACACAAATATCACTTCTATTAGCCTTTCCAAAAATACTGTTTGGCTTGGAGAAGCTGCATTTGAAGGATGTTCTAAACTTGAAACTGTTGATTTTAATGGCGCACTATTAACTGAAATTTCAAGTTATGCATTCAAAGGATGCGCTATTAAAACAATCTGCCTGCCACAAACCGTAACTAAACTGGGCGATTCTGCATTTTCTGGTTGTCCCATTGCAGATATTAATTATGAAAACATTGTGCATTATGGAGCTAGTTCGTTGGCTAACACGAGAATTACATCCATAATGTTAGAAGATAATGTCAAATATATAGGCGCAAGTGCTTTCAATAGTGATTGTTTAGCTTATGCATTTATTTCTGATAGCGTTGAATATGTAGGCAAGAAAGCTTTTGATGAAACATTCGTATTCATTGAATCTGAAACTATTCCTAATACGTGGGATTCTTCTTTCCACTACTCAAACTATTATGTAGTTGCAAATTGCTTTAGAAGCGAGGATTACATCTATTCAATAATCGATGACAAGGCTGTAATACATAGATACATCGGTTCAGACAAACGGATAATCATTCCTTCGCAAATAAATGGATATTTCGTAACTGAGATAGGTCTTGGTTTTGAATCTTACAATGATATTGATGTTTATGATTTGAATGCATATTATGAGATTACATTGGAAGAAATTGTTATTCCTGATTCTGTAACGAAAATTAACGGTTGTACTTTCTGGTATTCTCGTGCATTCATCTACATTCCGGATTCAATCACATCAATTGAATGGACTGGAAGTGAAGAAAACTTCAAATTAGCATTCTATGCCTTTGAAAAGAACGAATATCCATTCGATTACGAGGAAGATATTCGTATCGCTTACGGTGTTGATTTCGACAAAATTGTATATGATGACTTAAATAACATTTACTTGTATGAAGATTCGTATGGTTATTCTGTATTGGCATCTGTGGCGAGAATGAATGAAAGCATTACGATTCCTTCTCAATACAACGAAAAAAAGATCCATACAATCAATTCGTGGTCGATTTTTATATCGAATGGTGTAGTCAAAATTTCAGATGGTATAGATAAAGTTAAAAAATATGGTATAATAGCTGAAAATGGCTTCGTATATGTTCCAAAAAGTGTAACTACCATAAATGCATCTGGAATTAATGCTGATTGCTGTATGGTCGAGGTGGCAAAAAAACCTGATGATTGGGATACAAAGTGGTTTGGTGGAAATGGTTCTGATGTTTTATTTGACTTTGACCTAAACATCGAGGCATCTATTGAACATCAAATGCTTTATAAAGTTGAGAATGGTGAAGCAACTTTGTTAGAGTAC
Source organism: Eubacteriales bacterium (assembly GCA_045659845.1). GTDB lineage: Bacteria > Bacillota > Clostridia > Oscillospirales > CAG-272 > UMGS1865. The sequence continues at coordinate 3,863 of JAZRCQ010000091.1, read as the reverse complement.
TTCGGCTCAAGTAATACTATTAAAATCCCAAGAGAAATTGCTGGTTATACTGTATCTAAGATAGCAACTGGTTTTTATACGTATTCAAGTTCAGCAACAATCTATATTCCCAAAGAAATTACGATTATCGAATCTAAAGCCTTTACTAATAGCCGTTACAGTACGTTTTCGTTCTATTTTGAAATAGCCGAACAGCCCTCAAATTGGGGCACAGAATGGTATTATAATTCGTATTATGGAACCTATACGAATTACATATCAAAATCCTGGAATCAAAAATTTTCATATTAAAAAAGCAAGGCGAGCCGTAAAAAGCTCGCCTTAAATAATGCAAAAATAAAAGCGCAAATCAAACCTTTCGGTTCAACTTACGCTCTTAGTGGTGCGGAAAACGGGACTTGAACCCGTACGGTGTGAACCACACGCCCCTCAAACGTGCGCGTCTGCCAGTTCCGCCACTTCCGCGTGCCGCGAGTCATCCTCGCAACAGATATATTATACTCCTTTTTTTCGGAAAGTCAAGAGGATTTCCTGAAAAAATTTCCTGTTTTTCGTTTTTTTCGTTTTTTTCTTGCATTCCGCTCTTGCATTCCGCAGAGGAAGTTGGTATAATATATACGCGTATTTAAAAATTGAAAGGAGTCGAGCCGATGTTTCGCAGCCGCATCTCATTCCCCGACGTTTTCGTGACGGCGATCTGCCTGCTTCTGGCCGCCCTCCTTTTGCTCCTCCCCCTGCTCGGCTCTCGGGAACAACAGCTGCTCGTGGTCTCCACCCCCGACGGCGAGACCTCCTATCCGCTGGACATCCCCGCCACCTTCACCGTTTGCGGCAACGGGCACACGCTCACCGTCACCATCGCAAACGGACAGGCCTCTGTGACGGCGAGCGACTGCCGCGACGGCGTTTGCCTCGCCACCCCCGCCATCTCCGAGAGCGGACAGACCATTCTCTGCGCCCCCGCCGGCATTTGTCTTCTGATCCGCAGGAAAGGAGGCTCTCCCAATGTTGATTTCATCGCGGGCTGATCGCCTGCGCCGTCTCTGCATCTGCGGCATTTCCGTGACCGCCGCCATGATGCTCTCCTATCTGGAGAGCTTGCTCCCCCTGCAGCTGCTCCTACCCCTTCCCGGCTTCAAGCCGGGGCTGGCAAACACCGTTACCGTGATGCTGTTCGCCGCCTTTTCCCGCCGCGACGCCGCCGTGGTCTCTGCCGTTCGCATTCTTCTGATGGGCCTGCTGTTCGGCTCTCCCGTTTCCCTTTTCTTCTCTGCCTGCGGCGGCCTTCTTGCCTTTCTTTCGCTTCTGCTGGCCGCTCGTCTGCTTCGCGGATGCAGCCACGTTGGCGTTTGTGTGCTTTGCGCCGCCGCCCACAATCTGGGGCAGCTTCTGGCCGCCTCGATCCTTTTCGGCGCGGGAATCCTGCTCTCCTATCTGCCGCTTCTGCTGATTGCCGCAACCGTTTCCGGCACCCTGACGGGGCTTCTGCTCAACCTTGCGATGCCTCGCCTGCAAAAGCTCGCGAAAAGCCGCTGAGCCCCGAGGCTCTCGCCCTTCCATTACTTTTTCCGGAGGAACACTCATGAACAAATTGCCCCTGAAGGCGATTCTCATCGCCATCTTCTGCAACGTCCTGTTTGGAAGTGCAGGCCCCTTTATCAAGCTCGGCTTCTCCTACTTCGGCATGGGAAGCGACGCCTTTTCCAACATTCTCTTTGCGGGAATTCGTTTTTTCTGCTCGGGCCTGATCGTGCTCGCCGTGGATGCCTGCCGCCGCAAGGGCTTGCCGAGGGTGCATCCCGAAAATCGCCTGAACGTGGTTCTGATCGCCCTCACCTACACCTTCCTGCAGTATCTTTTCAACTACGTCGGTCTTTCCCGCATCAGCGGAACCACCGCATCCGTTCTGTCATCCACCACCACCTTCTTCAGCATTCTCATTGCCCATTTCTTCTGCCGCAACGATCGGTTGAATCTCCGCAAGGTGCTGGGCTGCATCGCCGGCTTTGCAGGCATCATCCTGATCTGCACCGCAGGCGCTTCCCCCTCCGTTTCCGGAGGCTTCACGCTGCTGGGGGAGGGCTCTCTGCTGATCGGCGCGCTCTTTTTCTCGGTTGGCTCTCTCTTTCTGAAAAAGGGAGGACAAAAGGATCCCGGCTTCACCCTAACCGCCTATAATCTCACGCTTGGTGGCGGTCTGCTCACCGTGGTGGGGGTGATCGGCTTCCGCTCCTCGCTCACCGTTTCCCTTCCCGGAATTCTGGTGCTGCTCTATCTGATCTTCATTTCCTCCGTGGGCTTCACCCTCTGGAGCATCCTGCTGAGCAAGTATCCCATCGGTCTGCTCAGCGTGTTCAATTTCCTGATCCCCGTTTCGGGAACCGTGATCTCCTGTATCATCCTCAAGGAAAATTTCTTCCGTTGGCAAAATATACTGTCGCTGCTTCTGGTAACGGCGGGCATCTTCATTATCAACCGTCCGCCGCGCAGGGCCGAACGGCAGCAGGAGGAAGCGCCGTGACCGCCCGAGGAGGCCGCAAAGGAGCGACGCTCCTGCTGATCGTTCTTCTGCTCCTTTCCTCCTGCGCGCCCCGCCCGAACGCCCACAGCCGCTCCTTCTTCGTGATGGACACCGTGGTCACGGTCACGCTCTATTCGGCAAGCGCCAAGGCCGCCGAGGAGGCTCTCACCATTGCCGAGCGTCATCTGAAGGAGCTCGACGCGCTCTGGTCACGCCATCGGGACAGCGGCGACGTGGCCCGCATCAACGCAGCCGAAGCCGTTTGCGAAGGGCTGGATGCCCGAACGGTGGCTCTGCTCCGCAAGGCGCAGGACGTCTCCCTGAAAACCGGTGGTTGCTTCGACGTCACGCTGGCTCCCGTTTCCGATCTTTGGAGCCAATGCGCCGAGGAGGACCGCCTGCCCACAGAGCAGGAGCTGACGGCCGCCCTTGCCCTCACGGGAAGCAACCGATTTACCCTCTCGGAGCAAACGCTCACAAAGCCTCTCGGCATGATGCTGGATCTTGGCGGCATCGGCAAGGGCGAGGCGGTTTCCTCCCTCATCCCCCTTCTGCGCTCCGAGGAGATCACGGGAGGACTCATCTCCTTCGGCAGTAACGTGGCGGTGTTCGGCTCCAAGCCCGACGGCACGCCCTTCCGCGTTGGGATCCGCGATCCGAAAAACAGCGGCTCCACGCTCGGCACGCTCCCCCTCTCCGACGGCACCGTGCTTTCCGTTTCGGGAGATTATGAGCGCTATCTCACCATCGGAGGAGAGCGCTATCATCACATTCTCGATCCAAGCAGCGGCTATCCCTCGAAATCGGGGCTTTCCTCCGCTGTGGTGCTTTGCGCCGACGGCGGTCTGGCCGATGCTCTTTCCACCGCTCTGCTGGTGATGGGCAAGGATGCGGCAATGTCCCTCCACGCCTCCGGCGTTTATGAATTCGAGGCGATCCTCATCTCCTCCGAGGGCGAGATCACCCTCACCTCCCCCTCTCTCGGCTTCACGGCCAACTGATCAGGCTTGTTATTTTTGAAATTATAGAAAAGGAATCTAACCGTGAGTACAATGCAACAGGAAATCAACCGCAGACGAACGTTTGCCATCATCTCTCACCCCGACGCGGGCAAGACCACCCTCACCGAAAAGTTTCTCCTCTACGGAGGCGCCATCCAAACGGCCGGCTCGGTGAAGGGCAAGCAATCCGACCGCCACGCCGTTTCCGACTGGATGGAAATGGAAAAGAAGAGAGGAATCTCCATCACGTCCTCCGTGATGCAATTTGAATACGACGGCTATTGCATCAACATTCTGGACACCCCCGGACATCAGGACTTCTCCGAGGACACCTACCGCAC
>JAZRCQ010000090.1:0-3188 GCA_045659845.1 Eubacteriales bacterium | reverse complement strand
ACCTCGGAAATTCCCGCCATCGTGGCAACGAAGGAGGATCCCACTGAGCCGCGGGAGCCAACCTGATAGCCCTGCTCCTCACTGAAATGCACCAATCTCTGCGCGATCAGATACAGCACGGAAAAGCCGTTTTTGATGATGGAGGTCAATTCCCTTTCCAGCCGCGCTGAAACCAGCTCGGGCAGCGGATCGCCATACATGCTCTTGGCGCGCTCCCAGCACATATCCTGCAGCTCCTGCTCCGCCCCCTCCATTTCGGGCGTGTAGGAGCCCTTGGGAATGGGACGAACCTGCTCGATCATGTCGGCAATCAGATTGGTGTTTGTGACCACCACCTCATAGGCCTTTTCCTCGCCGAGATAGGCAAATTCCTCCAGCATCTCCTCAGTGGTTCGAAGATAGATGCCAACGTCTTTGTCATAGTCCTTGAATTTCATGCCCGCCAGAAGGATCTTGCGGAACAGCTCATCCTCAGGATTGAGAAAATGCGCGTCGCAGGTGGCGCAAACGGGCTTATTGTAGCGCTCGCCCAGCTCCACAACGCGACGGTTGAGATTGCGAAGACCTTCATCGTCGGCTATCTTGCCCTCGGCGATGAGAAAACGATTGTTGCAGATGGGCTGGATCTCCAGATAATCGTAGAAATTCACGATCTCCTCGATCTCCGATTCGGGACGGTTTTCCAAAATCGCGCGGATCAATTCTCCGGCCTCGCAGGCTGATCCCACGATCAAGCCCTCGCGATGCTTTTCCAGCACCGTTTTGGGGATTCTGGGATTTCTGCGGAAATAGTTCAGATAGCTATAGGAGATCAGCTGATAGAGATTCTTCAGACCAACCTGATTTTTCACAAGAAGGATCTGATGGTAGGTGGGGAGCTTCAGGGGATCTGCCTTTTCGGTCATTTCCCGCTTGAGCGCATTCAGATCCTTCAGCTCAAGCTTTTCCATCTGATCGATCATGCAGAAATAGATCCCTGCCAGCATTTCAGCATCATCGCAAGCACGGTGATGGTTGAAATTTCCCAGCTCATAGTGCTTGGCAAGCACATCCAGCTTATGGGATTTCAGCTCCGGGTTGAGATATTTGGAAAGTGTCACCGTATCCAGATAGGGATTTGCGAAGGGCAAGCCCGTTTGGTCGGCAAAATAGCGGATAAAGCCAACGTCGAAATTGGCATTATGCGCGATCAGCAGCGGGAAGGGCTTTCCCTCCTCAACGGCGGCGTTTCCGATGAAGGCAAAGAATTTCTCCAGCGCCTCCTTCACAAGCGGCGCATCCGCCACCATCTCATCGGTGATGCCCGTAAGCTTCACGATCTCCTCGGGGATCGGCACCTCGGGATTGACAAAGGTGTTGAAGCGATCCAGCACCTTTCCATCCTTGATCTTCACAGCACCGATCTCGGTGATCCTGCAGTTTTGCACGGAAAGGCCGGTGGTTTCGATATCGAATACCACACATTCGCTTCGGTAGTTGGGATCGACGTTGCCCGAAACGGCACCCGCCGTGTTGTTTACAAAGTAGCTCTCAATGCCGTAGATCAGCTTCAGCGGCTTCTCCTCGCTTGCATATTTCTCCAAGGCAAGCATGGCATCGGGATAGCCCTGCACGTTGCCGTGGTCGGTGATGGCAATGGCGGGATGCCCCCATTTCAGCGCGGTCTTCACAACCTGCTCGGAGGGGATCAGCGCATCCATCGTTGACATCGTGGTGTGCAGATGCAGCTCCACTCGCTTTTTCGGAGCATTATCCCTGCGCGTGATCTTATCGATCCGAATAATGTCGGTGTAATAAAAGGTGAAATCCAGTTCGGTCTTGCCCTTGCGAACGTTTTGCTTGGCGCGACCGCGCATGGCATATACGCCCCCCACCTTCACGATGGAAGCGATCTCCTTGGCGGCTTCCACGTCCATTCCAAAGCTTCGATGCTCGATGGAGGCGTTACCGTCGTAGAGATCGAAGGTGACGTCGATCTTATCGCCCGTTCGGTTTTCCTCCGCGGAATAATGGGTGACCTCGCCCAGGATCACGATGTTGTTCATCGCGCGGTTGATCGAAGCGATCGGAATGGGACGGATCTCAAATTCAGAGCCGAAAACCACCTCCGGTGCCGAAAGATCGAATTGCAGATTGCCGATCCTGCAGGTGGTTCCCTCCATCTGCGGCGTGGGATCCATGCCGCTATAGATGCTGGAGGCGCGCGGCAGGATCACCTGCTCCGGCTCTGCGGCGCTTCCGGACGCCTGCTCCTCCATATGTACGGCATTTTCAAAGTCCTTCTGTGCCATGGCCGCGGCCTGCTGAAGCTCACGGCTCCTTGCCAGACTCTCGGCGGCGTAGCGCTCCATATCGAAATCCTGCTCCTGCTGAATATTCACCTTGATGCGGATGCCAAACTCTCTGAAGATGGTCTCCTCCATCAGCTCCGGCGTTTTCGCATCGTAAACCAGCCTCACGCCGCTCTCGGGAAACGGGATCTCAATGTCGATCCGATCTCCAACGAGACGATAGTGGCACCGATCGAAAAAGCCGTTTGCCACGATCCCCATGCGGTTGGTTTCAAACAAAAGCTCGGGAATATAGGACTCGCTGAACAGAGATTGATCGTAGACCGGAACAAAATGCACGAAATTCTGCTCATAAATGCGTCGGATATCCTCCTCCACACGTGTCAGATCGGCTCTCGGAACCACGTGAGGAAAAGAAGCGGAAATATCCACCCGCTTCTGCTCCTTATCATATAACAGCTTAATACTCTCCGCCGGTGCGCTTTCCATCCATTTGCGATCGCTCTCGGAGGGAGTGTAGTTAGAAAAGATCTCTAATAAATTTTTCTTCATAATTCCTTTATTTCGTTTCTGCGATCGCGCGGATCTCTGCGATCAGCCGCTCGATCACCCGATCCTCGGGGATCTTCTCAACGATCTGCCCAAGGCGGAACAGCACGGCCTCGCCGATGCCGCCCGCTATGCCAACGTCGGCCTCGCGCGCCTCTCCCGGCCCATTGACCACACATCCCATCAGAGCCACCTTCACGGGAACGTCCAAAAGCCCCTCCCGAGCCGCCGCATCCTCAAACTGCTTCACAAGCGGAATGAGATCGATCTTGGTGCGCGAGCAGGTGGGACAGCTCACGATATCCAGCCCGCACTGCCCCTCCACGCCAACGGCCTGCAGGATCTGCT
>JAZRCQ010000089.1:0-2164 GCA_045659845.1 Eubacteriales bacterium | reverse complement strand
GCTTGTGGGAGAGGCGCGCGTGTGCGGTACGGGCGCGTGCCGACTGCAGGTCAGAACAACGAGCGGCGATCTGAGCATCATAGCAAAAAAGGCATCTTGAAAGAATGGCGTGGGACTCCGAATGGAGCTCACGCCATTCTTTTCAGGTCAGCCGAGCCAGCACGGAAACGGCATCGGGCGATCGGATCAGATGACAGTGCTCGCGGATGTAAAGGCGAAGGAGCGTGGGATTTTCGCTTGTTCCGTATTCATTGAGGAAGGCAAGCTCCTCGGGGATGCTGAACGGAGCGGCGGCCGAGGTTCGTAGCAGGAGATAATAGGCACGGTGACCGTCGTAGTAAACGGTGCTTTCGCCCTCAAAGGAGGTTTCGGACAACCGTCGGCAAACGGCCAGCAGGTCGGCGAAGCAGTTCAAACGGTAAGCGCCCTCCCATCGAAAGCCGGATGCGGCACGCTCGGGAGGCCTCAGCGGCTGCGGATGGGAGGGTTGCCCCGAAATGAAAAGCTCGCCGCCTCCTCCCTTGGAGGGAAAATATTGCACGAGGATGCGGCTGTCGTCCAGCTCCACCCCGTATTTTGCCCGCAGCTCCCGCAGGAGCTTGCGAACGGCAAGGGGAGGGCAGTGCAGACTGCCCTCTTCGGTTAATTCCAATTGTGTGATATCCGAGGGTGTCAGCATGATCTTCAGCTTTTGATCGGTGATTCGGATCAATTCCATTCAGAAATCACTCCTTTCCAAAGAGTCGCGGAGGAAGGAGCGCGGCCCTATACTAATATTATAGTGAAAAAACGAAAAATTGGAACCCCTAAAATTATGGTAATTTCATTGACGGGACGGTTGCTTTATGGTATAATAGGAAATAAGAACAGAAGGGGCAAAGGAAGGAGGGAGACGCGTGCAATACTGCATGGAGAGAGACACGGTTCAGCTTTCGGTGCGGGAGCTTTGTGCCGAGGCAAAAAGGCCGCAGCATCTGGATCTGCGCGCGGGCGGGCGTCGTCCTTCACCCGACCGTGCCGCCGAGGGGATCGAAGCGCACCGCTTGCTCCGCGAGTCGGCCGAGGCGGGAAGTGATTTCGAGGTAGCCCTTTCCAACGTCACCGAGGCGGAGGGCGTTCGGTTTGAGGTGCGGGGCAGAGCCGACGTGGTGCGCTTGAGCGGCGTTGCCGTAGTAGAGGAGATCAAAACCGTTGGCGGCAAGGAGCTCGATCGCGAGCCCGATGAGCTTCATGAGGCGCAGGCTATGTGTTATGCCTATTTCCTTTGCATGGAGCATAATCTGCAGGAGATCGAGGTGCGCCTCACGCTTTACAGAGCAGACGACGATCGGCGGCGTTGCTTCCGCCGAAGATGCACGGCCGCCGAGACGGAGGATTATTATCGGGAGCTGCTTTCGGCGGTGCTTCTCAAGGCGAAAAGTCTGCGGGAAAAGCACCTGCAGAGGCTTCCGTCGGTGAAGCAAGCGGGAAGATTCCCTTATTCCTCGGTGCGAGAGGGGCAGGATGCCATGATCCGCGCCTGCTATCGTGCCGTCGGTCACGGCAAGCGGCTGTTCGTGCAGGCACCTACGGGAACGGGAAAAACGGTGTCTGCGCTTTATCCCGCCGTTCGCGCAATGGGGGACGGAAAATGCGATAGGATCTTTTATCTCACGGCCAAGGCCAGCACCCGAAGAGAGGCCTTCCGTGCCTGCTCCAAGCTTTTTGAGGCCGGCTCGTGCCTGCGAACGGTGGTGCTTTCTGCCCGAGAGCAGATGTGCTTCAATCGGGAGGCGCTGGAGGATCCCGCAGGGATCACGCCCCATTGCAACCCCGAGGCTTGCCGCGGCGCCTGCAATTTCCGCGGGAAGAGCGAGGCGGCGATCCTGCGCCTGCTTTCCGCACAGAGCGGCTTCACCTCGGCCTCCGTGGCCAAGGTGGCGGCAGAATTCGGCGTATGCCCTTATGAATTGCAGCTGGAGCTTTCCGAGCTTTGCGATATTCTCATCTGCGATTATAACTACGTGTTTGATCCCATCGTGTATCTGCGGCGGTACTTTGAGCCCGATGCCGTGGCGTCGAGCCGAAACGTTTTTTTGGTGGACGAGGCTCACAATTTGGTTGATCGGGCCTGCGATATGTACACCGCCGAGCTGAAGCTCTCGGAGCTGTCAGCGGCGTATCG
>JAZRCQ010000088.1:0-3001 GCA_045659845.1 Eubacteriales bacterium | reverse complement strand
TCAACTCCTTGGCTCACAGAACGACATGGCTACGATCCGACTTGCGCGTTCTGTTCTTCGATCTGGAGCTGACGGGCGTTTATGATCACGATGAGATCATTTCCATCTCCATTCTGGACGGTGCGGGCAAGCTGATCATGGACACGCTCGTGAAGCCCTCCCACACCAAGCGTTGGAAGAAGACCGAGAAGATCCACGGAATCACCCCCGAGATGGTGGCCGATTCGCCCTATCTCACCGAGCTGATCCCGCAGCTGAAGGAGATCTTCGAGAATGCCGACGTTCTGATCGCCTACGGCATCTCCACCGGCTTCAGCCATATCAAATACATCTATGACACACAAAAGGAGCGGGATGCTCTGCGTCGAAAGACGCGCTGCGCCGCAAACGAATATGTCCGCTTTATTCAGGAGCATCACCCCGAATTGACCAGAGCCTCTCTGAGCGATGCCATGGCCTGCCTTGGCGTGGAATGGGACGGCGTGGCGCACACCTCCATTGCCGACACCATCGGATGCGCCAAGGTTTGGGAGCGACTGTTCCCCAACTACTACGAGGATTGAGGTGGAGGGAATGGATCGTTTTTTCGGATTGGATCGGCCGGTGAGCATTGACGGACTGGAGGTCCTGACCACCGCTCACAACGAGATCGAGCTTTCCATCCTGCGCTCGATTCTGGAGGGGGAAGGGATCCCTTTCATGACGCAGGACAGAGGAAGCGGCGGCTTGGTCCGCATCATCACGGGAAACTCCCTCTACGGCACCGATATCTACGTGCTGCCCGACGATCTGGAGCGGGCCACCGAGATCCTGGAGGCCTATCGCAATGCCGAGCCTGTTGAGGACCTGCCCGAAGAGGAGAAGGAGGAAGAGGAATGAAGGAAATTTTGCTTTGTAAATACGGCGAGATCGTTCTGAAGGGCGCCAACCGCCGATACTTTGAGGATACGCTGGTGAAAACGCTTCGGTTTCGCGCCAAGCATTTCGGAAAGTTTGAGATCACGAGATCTCAAAGCACCATTGTGATTGATCCCAAGGACGAGGATGCCGATCTGGAGGGAATGTTTGAAGCGGCCTCCACGGTGTTCGGTATCGTGGCCATCAGCCGTTGCGCCGTGTGCGAAAAGAGCATGGAGGCCATCGCGGCCACCGCAAGAGAATATTTGCCTCAATTTCTGGAAGGAAAAAAGACCTTCAAGGTGGAGGGAAAGCGATCGGATAAGAGATTTCCGCTGAACTCTCCGCAGATCTCGGCAGAGATCGGAGGCGTGATTCTGGAGCGTTGCCCCAAATTGAGAGTAAATGTGCGTGAGCCGGAGGTCACCGTTCGGGTGGAGATCCGAGAGCATGCGGCCTACATCCATGCCGGCCAGTTCAAGGGAGCAGGCGGTATGCCCGTTGGCACCAACGGCAAGGCGATGCTCCTCCTTTCGGGAGGCATCGATTCCCCCGTGGCAGGCTATATGATCGCCAAGCGCGGCGTTCAGCTGGAGGCGGTGCATTTTGAGTCCTTCCCCTACACCAGCGAGCGTGCAAGGGAAAAGGTGATCGAGCTGGCAAAATTGGTTTCCCGATATGCGGGAAGCTTCAATCTGCACGTGGTTTCTCTGACGCACATTCAGGAGGAGCTGGTGAAGAATTGCGAGGAGGACTACTTCACGCTGATCCTTCTGCGCTATATGATGGCCATTGCCGACCGTTTGGCGCATCAGCATGAGTGCGGCGGATTGATCACGGGCGAAAGCCTTGGACAGGTGGCCTCGCAAACCATGCAGGCGCTGGGCGTGACCGATCCCGTGGCAACCCTGCCCGTGTTCCGCCCCTGCATCGGCCTCGATAAGGAAGAGATCATTCAGATCGCCCGCAGGATCGACACCTTTGAAACCTCGATCCAGCCCTACGAGGATTGCTGCACCGTGTTCACCCCCAAGCATCCGCGCACGCGCCCCGAGCTGGCAAAGGTTCTCGAGCAGCAGAACCGATTGGACTTCGAGGCGTTGGTGGAGGAGGCCATTGCCGGCACCGTCACCGAACGGATCAGAACCGAATTTTAAGAAAGGGATAAGGAGATAGAAAAATGGCTGAATTACTGACAACAAATGATAGACGCACCCACTATTGCGGTGAGGTGAGAGAAAGCGATATCGGAAGCACCGTTTGCGTGATGGGCTGGGTGCAGAAGCAGCGCGATCTGGGCAACCTGATCTTCGTTGACCTGCGTGACCGCACGGGCATCGTGCAGCTTGCCTTCGACAGCGAAACAGAGAAGGAGATCTTCGACAAGGCATTTTCGGTTCGTGCCGAATATGTGCTTGCGGCGCACGGCGTTGTGCGTTCCCGCGGCGAGGGCGCGATCAATCCCAATCTGCCCACGGGTATGGTGGAGATCTTTGTCACCGAGCTGAAGATCCTCTCCGCATCGCAAACCCCTCCCTTCGAGGTCAACGATGCCAAGAAGGTGAAGGATGAGACCGCGCTGAAGTATCGTTATCTCGATCTGCGCCGTCCCTCTCTGCAGCGCAATATCAAGATGCGCCACGACATTGCAAGAGTGGCGCGGGAATATTACTATGAAAACGGCTTTTTGGAGATCGAAACGCCCATGATGATCAAGTCCACTCCCGAGGGAGCGCGCGATTATCTGGTGCCCAGCCGTGTTCACAAGGGAAGCTTCTATGCGCTTCCGCAGTCGCCTCAGATGTATAAGCAGCTGCTGATGCTCAGCGGCTACGATCGCTATATCCAGCTGGCCCGTTGCTTCCGCGACGAGGACCTGCGCGCCGACCGTCAGCCCGAATTTACGCAGATCGACCTGGAGATGTCCTTTGTGACGCAGGAGGATATCATGGCGATGAACGAGGGCTTCATCAAGCGCGTGTTCAAGGAGGTGCTGGACGTTGAGATCGAAACGCCTCTTCCTCGCCTCACCTTTGCCGACGCCATGAACCGCTATGGCTCGGATAAGCCTGACACGCGCTTCGGCATGGAGATCTGCGATCTG
>JAZRCQ010000087.1:0-4453 GCA_045659845.1 Eubacteriales bacterium | reverse complement strand
TTTATCTTTTTTTACGAAATGGTCTGTCCCTTATCCTTCTGGATCACGTCATGAGCGCCGCCCTCAACGATACTGGTGGCCGACACCAGCGTGAGAACTGCCTTCTCCTGCAGCTCGGGAATGGAAAGCGCGCCGCAGTTGCACATGGTGGGCTTCACCTTGGCCAAGGACATTGCAACGTTGTCCTTCAGACGGCCCGCATAGGGAACGTAGGAATCCACGCCCTCTTCAAAGGAAAGCTTCTTATCGCCGCCCAGGTCGTATCTCTGCCAGTTTCTTGCGCGTGCAGAGCCCTCGCCCCAGTATTCCTTATAGTAGGTGCCGCCAATGCTCACGCGATTGGAGGGGCTTTCATCGAATCTTGCAAAATATCTGCCCAGCATCACGAAATCGGAGCCCATAGCCAGCGCCAGCGTGATGTGGTGATCGTAAACGATACCGCCGTCGGAGCAAACGGGGATATAAACGCCCGTCTCCTCAAAATAGCGATCTCTCTCGCGGCAAACCTCGATCAGAGCCGTAGCCTGACCTCTGCCGATGCCCTTGGTCTCTCTGGTGATACAGATGGAGCCGCCGCCGATACCAACCTTGATAAAGTCGGCACCGCAATCTGCCAGGAAGCGGAAGCCCGCGCCATCCACCACGTTTCCGGCACCGATCTTCACGGTGTCGCCGTACTCCTTGCGAACCCATTCCAGCGTGCGCTTCTGCCACTCGGAGAAGCCCTCGGAGGAGACGATGCAAAGCACGTCCACGCCTGCCTCGAACAGGGCAGGAACTCTCTCGGCGTAGTCTCTGGTGTTGATACCTGCGCCAACGATATATCTCTTGGAGGCATCCAGCAGCTCGCCGGGATGGCTCTTATGCATCTCGTAGTCCTTGCGGAACACGAAGTAGCAAAGATTGCCCTCTTCGCTGATGATGGGAAGCGAATTCAGCTTGTGATCCCAGATGATGTCGTTTGCTTCCTTGAGGGTGGTTCCCTCCTTCGCCCAAACCAGCTTATCAAAGGGCGTCATGAATTCCGAAACCTTGGTGGCAGGATCCATGCGGCTCACGCGATAGTCTCTGCCGGTGACGATACCCAGCAGCTTACCGTTGGGAGAGCCGTCGTGAGTAACGGCAATGGTGGAATATCCGTTTTTCTGCTTCAGCTCCACCACGTCGGCCATTGTGGCATCGGGGGTGATATTGGAGCCGCTGATCACAAAGCCGGCCTTGTGATTCTTGGCGCGGCGCACCATTGCGGCTTCGTCCTCGATAGACTGAGAGCCGTAGATAAAGGCCACGCCTCCCTCCTTGGCCAAAGCGATGGCAAGGCGATCGCCCGATACCGACTGCATGATCGCAGAAACCATGGGAATGTTCATGGTGATGGGGCATTCCTCCTGCCCGCGGCGATACTTCACCAAAGGGGTTTTGAGGCTGACGTTTGCGGGAACGCATTCGCTGGAGGAGTATCCGGGGATCAGAAGATACTCGTTAAAGGTATGCGACGGTTCATTCAGAATAACTGCCATGTTTTTCGTCCTCCAATTTTACTAAAAAAGCCCTGCCGAGCACGACAAGACCGCTTGTTTCGGATGCTTCATCCGCCGATTCAATTGGGAAAGTGCGTCCCGTTGATCAGCCGCGTCAACAAAACAACCTTATTTTGATAGATATTATACCACAAGCGCGCGCGTTTGTCAATATTTTTTTCCCGTTTTTCATCTTTTCTCCTCTCTTCTTTTTCGGGAAAGATAAAAAACGGGAAAATTTCTTGTCTTATATCGGCAGCACGGTGCTTAAAACCATTTCACCACGATCTTCAAAAGGCTCACCGCGGCCGCCAGCACCAGCCAGATCAGAGAAAAGCCGATCACCAGCGCAAAGAGGGAAAGCAAGCGAAGATTCAGAAGCAGCAGCGTGGAAAGAATGGGATCTCTTGCAGGCGTCCAGAAGGTGGCACAGGCCGCGATCAGCAGCATAAAAAGATAGATCGGCAGCGAATTCGCGCTGTTTCGCACGTCCTGCGGACTCAGCGTGATGTGAAAGGAAACGGGAAGAATGATCAGAAGCCCCAGCAGGCTCTTCAGCCAATCGGCACGAAAGGCTTGCGGGATCCCCGCAAAAAGCATCATCACGCCTCGCGCCAGCTGATCCAGCGGAAGCATACCTCCCGTGGCAACAAGGGCAGAGGAATGACCGAGATATTCCTTCCACAGCGTGGGATAGCAGAGCCAAAGCACCAGCACGATCACGCCGAGACCGCTGAACAGCGGCCCCATGCCGATGAACAGATTTCCCAGCCTTGCCCACACGTTGCGGCGAGAGTAGCTATGCTCCACAAAGCCGTAAACGCCGTTGGAGGGCTTGGGATTCCAAAGCTGCATCCGCGTGATCTTATGGCCAAACAGCTTACACATCACCGCATGCCCCAGCTCGTGAACCGGAGTACCCACGGCGGAGGTCAGACCAAACACGGCTCCCGTGCCTCGCCCCACCAGTCGATGGAACAGGCAGGAAACCAGATAGGCGATCAGGCCGCAGGCGAAAAACACGCCCAGCGTTCCCGCCGCAAGCTTTACGAAATAGATCAAAAATTCCAGCATACGTTTTTCCTTCCAAATGATTGAACCGTCAGTCCGACTCACCAAACAGATCCTCGGGCTCCACGATCGTGAATCCGCAATTGGCGCACTTCTCAACGCTCGCCTGATTCAAAAGCCCGCAGGCCACGCAGATGCGCCCCCCCGAAAGATCATCGAAGGCTTCTCTTCCCCGACGCTCCGGCTTGGCGCGGGAGCGCGGATCGCAAACGGGATAGTGCAGGCCGCCGAGGCGGCAGCAGGACGTTCCCGGATAGTAGTAGAGATAAAAGCCCGGCTTCTGCTCGAAGCGAAGGCGATGCTTCCTGCCGCGCGCATCCTGCACCGTCAGAACGGTGCGCGTTCTGAAATCGTAGCCGCGGCCGCCGTAGCCCGGATCGGCAGAGCCTGTGTAGGCATGAGATAGCCCCGAATCCAGGATCACGCCGCGCAAGGGCCGCAGAGAGAACAAGCGATAGATGCGGAAAAGGAAAAAGCCCAGCAGCAGAGCCGCCACCATCCAAACCGCCCATTTCCAGCCCAGGATCAGCTTCTCGGGAGGGTAGGTCTGATGCGCCGCATTGTAGCGATCGGCTCCGACGGCAAAGAGGCCTGTGAAGGCAAGATAGCCAAGCACCTGCAAAAGCCTGCGCCAAAACACGTAGCGCCGAAGATCGCGGTTCCGATCGGGAAGTCTCGGTTTCATAAGCTCCCTCCTTTCTCTATCCTTTTTTATCATTATACATGATTCTTTCCGTTTTGTAAAGAGCATTTTTCAATTTTGCCCATTATTTCGCAGAGAATGTCGCAGATAATGTCACATACGACATTTTCATACTCATACGCGACATTTTCAAACATCCTGCGAAATTTTATTCCGCAAATCACTATATCTTGTGAAAGAATGCAAAAAAAAGCTCTTGACAAAACAGAAGGATTATGCTACAATAGAATCGGCGCTTTGCGTACGTTTTGAAAAAGGAGTGATGAGATCGGTGTCCTACCGTCGCCGCAGACGGCGAAAGCAATCGAAGACCGCCGTTTTTCTCACGCTTCTGCTCACGGCCGTTTTGTTGGTCTCCTGCACCGCAGGCAGCAACGCCGGCTGGTTTCGCCGCCTCATCGGAGCCGATCTGGCTGATTATCAACGGGAATCCGTGATCGCCTCCCCCGCCGCCGACGGCGAGATTGCCCGCACGCTTTCGGAAACCGTGCGCCTGCTCACCTCGGGCTCGGTGAATATGAAGGAATTCCATTCTGCTTCCCGCGCCGTCGCGCTTTATCGGGATGAAATTCTCAGCTCTCTGATGAGCGATCGCTATTCCACCTATGTTGGAAATTCCTCGCTCCTCCCCACGGTGCGCGAAAGCTACCCTCGCCTCAATGCATCGGTTCTGATCCCCCAAGCGGATTTTGAAACCGCAGTTTCCCGCCATCTGGGACTCTCCTCGGCCTCCAACCGAAGCGGTGCCCTGTTCACCTATCTCTCCAAGACCGCCTGCTACATTACCCCCCTGCAGGTGAAAAACGACACTGTTTCCATTTCGGTGTCCTCCTTGGAGGAAACGGAGCACACCTATCGCCTCGGCTTCACTCTGACGGATCCGTCGGGACAGTCCGCATCATACACCGCTCTTTTCGTCAAACGCGACGACGGCGGAGCCTTTCTTCGGGCTTTGGCCGGAGCATGATCCCCGGGAACCGCCGCTCTCGTTCCGCCACCGTGCCTTCCGTCCGCTCAGGCTGGACAGAACACGCCGAGCCGAACGAGGGAAACGGTTCCCATTTTCTTTTGAAATCCCCACAAGCAACACATCCTATCACAGGAAGCTCTTTCGGAAAGGAGGACGTCCCCCCCGTGAATCAAAAAAGCCTTGCGATTT
>JAZRCQ010000086.1:0-4057 GCA_045659845.1 Eubacteriales bacterium | reverse complement strand
GATCTGGCGGTGCAGAGCCTCGGCGCGAGCAATGGCGCCCTTCATGCCCTCGGCACCGGGAGTGAGCACCACCTCGGCACCGTAGGCCTGCAGCAAGCGGATGCGCTCGGCGCTCATGGAATCGGGCATGGTGAGGATCATGCGGTAGCCGCAGGCGGTCGCCAGCGCTGCAAGGCCGATGCCCGTGTTTCCGCTGGTGGGCTCGATCACGGTCACGCCCTCCTGCACAAGCCCCCGGGCCTCGGCGGCACGGAGCATCGAGAGCGCCACGCGATCCTTGGCGCTGCCTGCGGGGTTGAAGCCCTCCAGCTTGCAGAGAACGGTGGCATGGCAACGGCGCAGGCCGCTCCATCTTTTCGGATGGAACAGCGGCGTGTTGCCGATCAGTTGCGAGAGATGCTCGGGGATCATGTGCGCTCCTTTCTTCCGACGAGCGGACTGCAGCGGCGGCTGCGGAATGATAATATAAGGAAGCTTCCGAAAAAAGCGGGGAAAAAGAAAATTGACCCGTTCCTGATCGGAGCGGGTCATATCTTCCTTGGGAAAACGGTTGGGTTGACCCGTTTGCCGCAATTTGACAATTAGCCGAGAGCGTTGATCTTCTTGGTGAACTGGCTCTTCTTGCGAGCAGCAGCATTCTTGTGGATGATTCCGTAAGCGGCTGCCTGGTCGATCTTCTTCACAGCGGACTTGTAAGCGGCCTGAGCTGCTGCAACGTCGCCGGAAGCCAGAGCTACATCGTACTTCTTGATCTCGGTCTTGAGAGCGGAACGGTACATCTTGTTCTGGAGGGTCTTGGTCTTGATAACCTTAACTCTCTTCTTCGCGGATTTGATGTTCGGCATGAATTTCACCTCCCTTAAAATTTTCAGCATGGAATGCTTTGAAAAAGACGGCGCCTGAGAGGGTGCGCACGATTTTCATCCATATACTCCGATATTTTACCACATTTGTTTCAAAATTGCAAGAGGTTTTTTAAAAATATTTTCTCTTTCTGTCGGCTTTGTTGAATTTGACGGTTTTTTTCGGGCTTCTCACGGAGGAAACCGACCAAACAACGAAAAAAAACAAAAATCCTTTCGCAAAAGTCTCAAAAAACAAAAAAATACGAGAATATTGCAATAAAAATGGAAAAATATTGCGAAAAGCCCTTGACAAACGACAGAAAAGGTGATAAAATAGTAAACTGCATTATAATCGCCTGACTATGGGAACTTTTCGGAATCGCCGACAAATTGTCCGACAGCAATTTGCACAAAAATCGGCTTCCCCGTAGGGGACTTTCGTCAGGGCAAGCAATTCTTTGAATGGAGTGATTGAATCAATGATCAACTTAAAAGAGCAACGGCTTGGTCAGAACACCAGAAAGAGCTTTGCCAGATCCCAATTCGACTATCCGCTTCCGAATTTGGTTGAGATCCAAACCAAATCCTATCAGTGGTTTCTCGACGAGGGCCTGCGCGAGGTTTTGCAGGACGTTTCTCCGATCACCGATTTTTCGGGCAACCTTGTGATCGAGTTTATTGAATACTATCTCGACACCACGAAGCCGAAATATCCCGTGGAGGAGTGCAAGGAGAGAGACGTGAACTACGCGGCTCCTCTGAAGGTGAAGGTCCGTCTGACCAACAAACAGACCGACGAGGTGAAGGAAGCAGACATCTTTATGGGAGATTTCCCGCTGATGACCAAGACCGGCACCTTTGTGATCAACGGCGCGGAGAGAGTCATTGTTTCTCAGATCATCCGTTCGCCCGGAATGTACTATGCATTCGAGATCGACAAAACGGGTAAGAAGACCTACACCGCGCAGGTGATCCCCTACCGCGGCGCATGGCTGGAATATGAGGTGGATGCCAACGGCGTGATGTACGTTCGCATCGATAAGAACCGCAAGCTGCCCCTCACTATGTTCATCCGTGCTTTGGGCATCGAGAGCGACGAGGAGATCCTTGCCAAGTTCGGTGACGATGCTCACTTCCACATCACCTTTGAGAAGGACGAGTCTGCGATCCTTGCAGAGAAGAACCGCACCTCGCTGGGCGTGGAGTCCCTCAAGGAGATCTATAAGAAACTGCGTCCCGGTGAGCCCCCCATGGAGGATGCCGCGCGCACGCTTCTGCACAACTATTTCTTCGATCCCAAGAGATACGATATCGCACCTGTCGGGCGGTATAAGTACAACAAGAAGATGGCGATCCACAACCGCATCGCCAACCGCCGCGCCGCAGCCGATGTGATCAGCCCCCTCACGGGTGAGGTGCTTTGCGCTGCCGAAGAGGTGATCACTCCCGAGCTTTCCCGCGTGATCGAGCGCGCCGGCGTGAACGAGGTGGATATTCTTCTTGACAACGGCGACAAGCTGAAGGTCCTCGGCAACAACACCGTGGAGCCTGAATATATCCTCGGCTACGATCTGAAGGATTGCGGCGTAAAGGAAAAGGCCAGCATCCCCGTTCTGATGGAGATCCTGAGCGAGGCCGACGGCGACGTGGAGACCGTAAAGTCTCTGGCAAAGCAGCGCATTGCTGAGCTTTGCCCCAAGCACATCACCAAGGATGATATCTTCGCCACCATCAGCTATCTGATCAATCTGATGCACGACGTGGGCTCTGTGGACGATATCGACCATCTGGGCAACCGCCGCATCCGCTCTGTGGGCGAGCAGCTGCAGAATCAGCTCCGCATCGGCTTCACCCGCATGGATAAGATCATCAAGGAGCGCATGACCACGCAGGACAACGAGAAGCTGACCGTGCAGGCGCTGATCAACATCCGCCCCGTCACCACGGCGATCCGCGAGTTCTTCGGCTCCAGCCAGCTCTCTCAGTTCATGGATCAGAACAACCCTCTGGCCGAGCTGAGCCACAAGCGCCGTCTCTCGGCACTTGGCCCCGGCGGTCTTTCCCGTGACCGCGCCTCCTTCGACGTGCGTGACGTTCACTACACGCAGTACGGAAGAGTTTGCCCCATTGAGTCTCCCGAAGGTCCCAACATCGGTCTGATCTCCTATCTCTCCACCTATGCGAGAATTTCGGAGTACGGCTTCATCGAGGCGCCCTATCGGAAGGTGGAGCATATTAAGAATGAAGACGGATCGATTTCTCACCGTGTGTCGGATACGGTGGAATACATGACCGCGGACGCAGAGGATCATTTCGTGGTGGCTCAGGCCAACGAGCCTCTGGATGAGAACGGCTGCTTTGTAAACCGCAAGGTGATCGGCCGTGACAAGACCGAGATCGTGGAGGTTGACGCCTCTATGGTTGACTATATGGACGTTGCCCCCAAGATGCTGGTTTCCGTGGCCTCTGCCATGATCCCCTTCCTGGAGAACGACGACAACACCCGTGCGCTGATGGGCTCCAACATGCAGAAGCAGGCCGTGCCGCTTCTGATCAGCGATTCTCCCATTGTGGGAACGGGTATGGAGCATAAGGCGGCGCTGGACTCCGGCGTGGCCGTAACGGCGGTGAGAGCGGGCTACGTTGAGCGCGTTCAGGCCGACGAGATCCGCATCGTCTCTGAGGACGGTGTGAAGGACGTTTACCCCCTGATCAAGTTCAAGAGAACCAACCAGGGCACCTGCTTCAACCAGAACCCCATCGTGAAGAAGGGCGACTACGTGGTTGAGGGACAGGTGATCGCAGATGGTCCCGCAACCTGCAACGGCGAGGTTTCGCTGGGTAAGAATGCGCTGATCGGCTTTATGTCCTGGGAGGGCTACAACTACGAGGACGCCGTTCTGCTGAACGAGCGTTTGGTGAGAGACGACGTTTACACGTCCTTGCACATCGAGGAATATACGCACGAAGCAAGAGACACCAAGCTCGGTCCGGAGGAGATCACCCGTGAGATCCCCAACGTGGGCGAGGACGTGCTTCGCGATCTGAATGCCGAGGGTATCGTTAAGAAGGGAACCGAGGTTCGCTCCGGCGATATTCTGGTTGGTAAGATCACGCCTAAGGGCGAGACCGAGCTGACTGCTGAGGAGCGCCTGCTGCGCGCCATCTTCGGCGAGAAGTCCAGAGAGGTACGCGATACCTCCCTGCGTCTG
>JAZRCQ010000085.1:0-3704 GCA_045659845.1 Eubacteriales bacterium | reverse complement strand
CACGCCGTTTTGAATTATTTCGCGCGGCGGGAGGTGATAAACTCCTTATAGCCTGCGATCTTATAAACGGTGGTGAAGTTTGCATCGTGGTAGTTGAAGCTGTCTCCAACGGCCTCGCGCACGATGAAATAGAGATCCTCGCCCGCGGTCACAAAATCCACATACTGGAAGCCGTGTCCCCACATGGAGTAGGTCTGGTTCACCATCTGACGGTCGGTGAGAAGAACGGAAACCGTTTCCCAATTGTAGAGATCCTCGGAAACCACCAAGCCCAGCACGTTTCTCTGGTCGGTGTGGTTGAGGGTATTGATGGAGGTGAGCGCAATGTAGAGGCCCAGCGACTCATCATAGATCAGGGAGAACTTCGACTTGGTGTAGGGGAATCTCATAATACCGCCTGTCACGTCGTCCAGCGTGATCTTCTTGCCGTCATCAGAAAGCTTGAAGAGCGCCACGTAGCCGTAGAGAGAGCCGGGATTGAGACGGTACATCACGAAGAGCTGGCCATCGGGAGCCATCACCACGTCGCCCTCCTCAATGTCAAATTCACTATCCTTCGCGGTGACGCCGGTGATCTTCTTGAACAGATCGCGGGTGATCTGCGTCTGGCAATTGTTGGAGAAGCTCCAGCTGCCCTGCTTGAGCAGATCGGAGGTGATAGGCGCGCTGGCAACCGCATTGTTATAGGCCTTGTAGATCCTTCCCTTTGCAACAAGCACGGTGTTGGGAGAGCCGCCGCCCTGACCAACGTTGGAGAAGGTGGCCGTGCGGTCCTTGCCGGTGGCGGGATCGTATTCCACGATCATCATCGCGCCGCCGGTGCCGTTGCCGATCAGATAGATCTTGCCGTTCACCTCGGTGATACTTCCCCAATAGAGGACCGGAACGTTGAGGATCTGCTCCCAGGTCTTACCGTCGTCCAGACTGCGCTTCAGGTAGGTGTTTCTGGGGGAGTCCTGGATCACGTACTCATGGCAGGCGTAGATCACGCGCTTGCCGTTTTCCTCTCTCACGAGAATACCGGGAGAATACATCATGTGGGCACCCTCGTCGGATTCACCCCATGCGGCATAGTTATAATAGAATCTCGGATACTGGTCTGCATCGATCTCGGTGACAACCGAGCGAGTTTGCTCCACGTTGCTATCGGGCTCGGGCATCTGGGGATTCTGGAAGAAGGCCTTCATGCGAGCAATATACTCCGCATTCTTATAGCTTCCAACAGTCTGATTCAGATTGGAATAGGAGTCCACGCCGTCGGGAACCACCACGGCGATCTGTGCGGCGGAGAGATATTCCAGCTTGTAGCCGCTCTTGGTGGAGCAGTAGGCCGTGAGATCCACGTAGCCGTCGGCATCTGCCGTCAGCTTTTCGCCAAAGTACTCGCTCACGTAGTCGGAGGAAACGTAAACGTGTCCATTCACACCCAGCTTGGTCACCTTGGAATAATCCTGACGGTCCAGCTTCACGATGTAGCCATTGTGAAGAGCGGAGGAGCTGCCCACCATCACGGCAAGGCTTGTTCCCATACGCTTCACCAGCGCAACGGCCAGCGCCTGATCCTTCTTAATGGCATCGGAGGCCGAGGCCAGCTTCTTATCCTGCATGCTGGAATAGGTTCCGGAGAAGCGGTTTGCCTTGGCCACCAATTCGGCAAAGGCATCGTCTCTGGGCATCAGATCCAGCGTTCCGGCCTGGGCGGAGGCACTGGTCACCGTGGAGGTGGAGCCATTGATGCCCGCCTTGATGGAATCCAGAAGCACGCAGCAGGCATGCACCAGAGCAAGCTCCGTGCCGCCCTGAATCACATAGGCATTTCCAACCACGCCGGAGAAGAAGCTGCTTCCCTTGGTATACTTGGAAAGATTCTTTGCGCTGTCGCGATCAACGGCGCCCAGCAGGATCTCGTTGGGCTGAGCCACGCCGGTGTCGGCAACTGCGGTGGCAGCAACGCCGCATTCGGTCTTCAGGCGGCTGGCCAGAATCAAGGCAGTGGTTGCCATCGAGCTTTGGTGGTCGTAAACCACGCGAACGGGGGTGTTGGTGTTGATCTGATATTCAACGGAGGTTTGCTCCTCGGCCACGGAGTGCTTGCCAACCACAGCGCTCCACGTGCCCTTGGCGGCAGATGCAAGCATCTGATCTCTCAGATAATTCTCCATCTTGGCATATCCTGCGGCATCCTTGGCATAGAAGGCCATGCTTCCCGCCTGCACGGAAACGCCGAAGGAGGAGGCCTCCACCTGCGCCTTCAGCGCGTTCATCTGCTCGGTGTCATGCTCGCCAACGTAGATCACGTCGGAGCCTGCCACGTTCACACCGACGTTTCTCACGGCGATGAGCAGGCCGCACTTCTTGAACACCTCGGATTGAAGCGCCGAGCCAAAGGCCTTGGCGGCAACGTCATTGTTGTCCACGAGGATCACATAGGTGGTCTTGCCGTCGGCAATCACGGGGGTGGTCTCCACCACGGTTTGCCCGTTGTCGCCGGTGTCGGGATTTTCACCAACATCAGGCGTGTCGGGGCCGCAGCTCTGCAGAAGCATCAGCAGGGCAAACAGCAAGCAAAACAGTCTCTTTTTCATAATGGGGTTCTCCTTAGTTTATTTCGCACATCCCGGCATCTCTGCCAGAAATTGCTTCAATTTGGAAACGTCGCCGTCGAAGAGATAGGCGTGAAGCCCGAAGGCCTCTGCCCCTGCCACGTTAGCAGGGTTATCATCGACAAAAAGCGACTCTGCGGGAAGAATGTTGTTTTTCTCGCACAGATACCGAAAGATCGCCGCGTCGGGCTTGACCGCGCCGCAAACAGAGGAAAAAACACAATCCTCAAATTCGGCAAGCACGGGGATCTCCGCCGCCCGCTCGGCAAAGCCTTTTGAAATATTGGAAAGCAGGAACACCCGCGCGCCGTACCGCTCGCGGCAATCCCGCACCAGCTCCCGCATCCCCTCGATCTCGGGAAGAGCCAGCATCCAATCGGCATAAGCGGCCGCCGTTGCCTCATGCAACCGCTCGGGCAACCGCGCCTGCGCTGCGGCAACCACCTCTTCGTCGGTGATCGTGCCCGCATCAAGGGCGTCCCAATACAGACGGTCGAACAATACATCGGCCACAAGAGCGACGTCGGCGGGATCGGAGATCTTCCTCGAGGTGATGTAAATGGGATCAAACCGAACGATCACTTGCCCAAAATCAAATATTATATTGCGGATCATCGAATCCCTCCTCGCGAGCGACATATCATTATTATACAAGATAAGCCCGAAAAAGTCAAGATATAACCGTGAAAAAGGCACAGAACGTCAGCAAAAAGAACAGAAGCAGCCCAAAAAGAAAAAATTTCCTCTCAAAAAGGAAAAGAAATTGAAAAAAGGGGTTGACAAAGAGAGCGGGATGTGATATAATAACTAATGCGAACAGCAGTGGATGCAAAGTTCTCGGCAAAAGCACAAACGCCGGTGTGGCGGAACTGGCAGACGCCCGGGACTTAAAATCCCGTGATGCGAAAGCATCGTACCGGTTCGATCCCGGTCACCGGCACCACCGTGTGGTGGATCGAAGATATCGCGGAGTAGAGCAGCCTGGTAGCTCGTCGGGCTCATAACCCGGAGGTCGTGAGGTTCAAATCCCACCTCCGCAACCAAACAAAGCCTTGGTATTACTGATACCAAGGCTCTTTTTTTGCTTTTCTCTACCCCGAT
>JAZRCQ010000084.1:0-2291 GCA_045659845.1 Eubacteriales bacterium | reverse complement strand
GATCGTGCTTCTCCAGCGCCAGCGAAAGGATGCCGAAGGCCGTCATAGCGCCGTGGTAGAGAAGGGTTTGCACCACGCGGTAGGAAAGCGGATGAACCGCCGCCCATCCCACTCCGCCGGGATAGATCAGATAAACCAGGTTGGAAACCGTGCCCAGAAGCACGAAGCGCGTGCGGTGCTTTTTCCAACGGTCAACGCGGGAGCAGAGCAGGGAGGCGATGCAGGTGAGCGTGCAGGCATGGAAGGGGAGCTTTTCCACGTCGATGGCACCATAGGCAAAGGGCATCAGAAAGAAATCCGCAGCGTAGAGCCCGACGGCAAGCAGGAGGCAGGCATTCACGGCACGGTGCTTTGCCGCATCGGAGCGGCGACGAAGAAGCAGGAGGAGCGTGAGGATGGCGGAAAGGATCAAGGCAAGATAGAGAAAATGCCAGATGCCGAAGCAGGAAAAAACGGTGCCGCCGCGGCGGTCGGCAAGCAGTTGGCAAAGATAGGAATACATGGCAGGGGGCTCCTTTCAGCTTGATATGCATCTTCATTATACAATGACGAGGGAAATTTGTCAATTCTTTTTTTTTCGATGAGAATTCTGCGCGTCGGGTACTTTACAAAGGCAAAAAAATGTGATATAATATTTTTCGTTAAAAACGAATTTAAGCTCCCATGGAGGAAATGGTATGAGTATTCGGATCGGAATTTTCGGCTACGGCAATCTTGGCAGAGGCGTGGAGCTGGCCGCAAGGCAAACGCCCGACGTGGAAACCGTTGCCGTGTTTACCAGAAGAGCTCCTGCAACGGTGAAAACGGCGGGAACTCCCGTTTATCATGTGGACGATGCGGCGGCCATGCAGAAGGAGATCGACGTGATGATCCTTTGCGGCGGAAGCGCCACCGATCTTCCCGTGCAAACGCCCGAAATGGCGCGGCTCTTCAACGTGGTGGACAGTTTCGATACCCATGCGAGGATCCCCGAGCATTTCGAGGCGGTGAACCGTGCCGCTCTGGAGGGCGGCCGCGTGGCCGTGATCTCGGCCGGTTGGGATCCCGGCTTGTTTTCGCTGGCCCGTCTTTATTTCGGCGCGATCCTGCCCGAGGGAAAGGACTACACCTTCTGGGGCAAGGGCGTGAGCCAAGGCCATTCCGATGCCATCCGCAGGATCGACGGCGTGGTGGATGCCCGACAGTACACCATTCCCTCCGAGGCGGCGATGGAGGCGGTTCGTTCGGGAGAGCTGCCCGAGCTGACCACCCGTCAGAAGCACACCCGAGAGTGCTTCGTGGTGGCAAAGGAGGGCGCTGATCTTGCCCGCATCGAGCGCGAGATCGTGACCATGCCAAACTATTTTGCCGACTACGACACCACCGTTCATTTCATCACCATGGAGGAGCTGCAGCGAGACCACGCAGGCCTGCCTCACGGCGGACGCGTGATCCGAAGCGGAAAAACGGGAGCCAACGGCGGCCACAGTCATCTGATCGAGCTGGGCCTGAAGCTGGACTCCAACCCCGAGTTCACCTCCAGCGTGCTGGTGGCCTGCGCGCGTGCGGCGGCCCGCATGAATGCAGAGGGCATGAAGGGCTGCAAGAGCCTCTTTGATATTGCTCCCGCATATCTCTCCCCTCTGAGCGGCGAGGAGCTGCGGAGAAAGCTGCTGTAATGAGAACGCGAAAAAAGCGGGGCTCTTGGCGAAATTTCTTGCTGTGCCTTGCACTGCTTTCCGTCTTTTGGCTTGTGGAGTCGCTTCTGCCTTACCGTGTCTACCTTGCTCTGTGCATGATCCTATCCTTTGCGGCCATGCCGTGGAGAGGCCTGCGGAAAGGTGGGTTGGAAAAGGAGCCGACTGCAAGAAAGGCTTGGACGGCAATTCGGATCAGCCTCTCCACGGTGTCGGCGATGATCCTTGTGATGCATGGCTTTCGATATTCCTATGAGGATGGAGGCGTGTTTCCTTTTTGGAAGGGGCTTTTGATCTTTTCGGCTTGCGCGAGCGTTTTTGTGGGACTGAAATGGATGCGATCGCTTCGATGGGGATTGCTTTGGGCGATCCCATGCGCGGCGGCATTCGGATTTCTGCTTCTCGGCATAACGGTTGCCCACTTGAATTGCCTGCTGGATTTCTCCGAGCCCGTGACCTGCGAGGCCGTGATCGAGGAGAAGGAGTATCACAACAACATCAAGAGTCCGGACACCTACGAATTCGTTGTGACCGTGGATGGAGCCACCTTTGATCTGGAGGTCTCCTCATCCGACTACCGCTCGCGGGAGATCGGCGACACTTACGTTTTCCAAA
>JAZRCQ010000083.1:0-2470 GCA_045659845.1 Eubacteriales bacterium | reverse complement strand
AGGGAGAACTCGCGCAGAGCTTCTCCGTTGCTCCGCCCGCGCGGCGAAAGGTGCACGCAAAGCCACAGCCTCGAAAAAAACGATGCAGTGGGTATGTTTTTTTCTTGACAACGCAAAAAAACGGGTGTATAATATGAGCGTAGGATCATAAAAAAGAAAAGGAGAAATTTCAATGAACTGGCAAGCAATTCTGGATTCGATCGTGAATTGGGGCATGACAGCCGGTCTGCGCCTTCTGGTGGCGCTGATCCTTCTGCTGATCACCTTCAAGATCATCAACGTCGTGGCGAACGGTCTCGGCAAAAAGGCTGAAAAGCGAGGGCTGGACAAAACCATCACGCGAACCATCATCTATATTTCCAAGCTGGCGGCAAAGGTGGCCGTGGCGATCTGCCTGGTTGGCTACGTTGGTATCGACACCAGCGGTCTGGCGGCCTTGATCACCTCCTTTGGCGTTTGCATTGGCTTGGCCGTGAACGGTGCGGTCTCCAATCTGGCAGGCGGCATCGTGCTGATCCTCACCCGTCCCTTCAAGCTGGATGATTTCATCGAAGCCTGCGGCTACAGCGGCACCGTGGAGGAGATCCGCGTTACGCAAACCAAGCTCCGCACGGGCGACAACAAGGTTGTCTACCTGCCCAACGGCAGCCTTTCCTCCTCCGAGATCGTGAACTATTCCGAAAAGGCAACCCGTCGCGTGGATTTCACCTTCTCGATTGCCTATTCCAATGATTTTGATCAGGCCAAGACCATCGTGATGGAGCTGATGCAGGCTCACGAGCTGGTGCTGAAGGATCCCGCCCCCATGGTTCGCGTTACGGCACACAATGCCAGCAGCGTGGATCTGGTTGCCCGCGCATGGGTGAACAGCGGCGACTATTGGACGGTGAATTTCGACCTTCTGGAGCAGGTGAAGAAGGCCTTCGACGCGGCCGGCATCGAGATCCCCTTCAATCAGCTGGACGTTCATGTGAAACAGGATTGATTCTTCTCAGAAAAAGGAGAAAAGCCCTTGACAAGTCGGGGGAAATGCACTATAATAGGAACGGTTGAAAAACCGAGTTGACTGAGCAATGGAGGAACTGAAAAATGAAGCTTTTTATCGATACCGCAAACGTGGATGAGATCCGTCTCGCCAACGATCTCGGCGTGATCTGCGGCGTGACCACCAATCCCTCTCTGATCGCTAAGGAGGGGAAGGTTTTTGAGGACGTGATCCGCGAGATCACCACCATCGTAGACGGTCCTATCAGCGCGGAGGTTGTGGCGTTGGAGGCCGATGGCATGGTGAAGGAGGCCAGAGAGCTGGCGAAGATCCATAACAATATTGTGATCAAGATCCCCATGACGGGGGAGGGACTTAAGGCCGTGAAGGTGCTTTCGGCCGAAGGGATCCGCACCAACGTCACCCTGATCTTCAGCCCTGCGCAGGCCCTTCTGGCCGCCAAGGCAGGTGCCACCTACGTCAGTCCCTTCATCGGTCGACTGGACGATATCTCCGACAACGGTATCAGCGTGATCGTTGACATTGCCACCATTTTCCGCGTGCACGGGATCTCCACCGAGATCATCGCGGCCAGCATCCGCGGTCCGCAGGACGTGACCGATGCCGCTAAGGCCGGCGCGCATATTGCCACGATCCCTTATAAGGTGATCCAGCAGATGCTCAAGCATCCGCTCACCGATATCGGGATTCAGAAGTTCATGGAGGACTGGGGCAAGACCTTCGGATAAAAAAAGAAAACGGAGCAGAGGATTAGCGTGATACTCTTAACGGAGTATCACGCCGGTTTTATTCGCCTACGGCGAGTTGTATTGCTACGCAGTGATATTCGGCTGACGCCGAGTGATATTCGCTGCACGAGTTTTGGAGGCGAATAGAATATCACTGAAGCCGTAAGGCTTCAATATCACTATTGCGATAGCAATACTATCACTCCGACGAAGTCGGAATATCACTCTTGCTTTCTCTGCTGATTTATGATATAATGGGGCGAACGGAAAGCCTCCCTCCCGGAGGGAGCCTTTGGGTGCATGCAACCGTAGGGGTATGGGCATAGCCCGAAACCCGCGTTGCTTGCAACGCTGTAATACAAAGGCGAAACCGGCGATAAAACAGAACGATAAATATGAATTTGACGGGAGGAACAAAAATGATTCACCTGGAGAGACTTACATGGGATAATTACGAGGATGTCTTGAAATTAAAGGTGGCAAAAGAACAGAAAGAATATATTGTTCCTAACTCAGACAGTTTGATTCATGCTTTCTTTGCCATGACAGAAAATAAAGCACAGATTTTTCCTTTTGGTATTTATTTAGGGAAGACGCCTGTGGGATTCATGATGATTGCCCGTGACGTTCCTTGGATTGAGCAGTACTACGGTTCGCCCGCAAAGTATTATTACATCTGGCGATTCATGATTGATAAAAGATACCAAGGTAACGGTTACGGAAAAGAAGCTATGCT
>JAZRCQ010000082.1:0-1911 GCA_045659845.1 Eubacteriales bacterium | reverse complement strand
CTGCCACAGTGATCCGACGCTCGGCCTCACCGTAGAGATAAAGATCGTAGTAATACTGTTCCCCCTCCCGCTTCACCACCAGAAGCATCAGATCGTCGCGCGAGCTGAGCCCGTGATCCTGCAGAAAATCTTCCCCCCGGTAGTTATTTTCGGGGTTTGCGGAGGAATGCGTGGCCAGAGCCACGGGAACGCCCGCCTGCGCGGAGATCTCCTCCGCCTGCGCCTCCAGAAGCCGGCGCTCGGAGGCGGTGAGCAGATTGGCGCGGTCGTAAACGTAGGTCGTTTCCGCCCCCGCCGACAGAGAAAACAGCACGCAGAGCAATAGCATCAAGGCCGTTATCATCGAGGCTCTTTTCATGAAAGAAGTCCTCCGAGCAGCGTGAGTGCCGCAGTTGCAATGGCGGTGACTGCGCCAAGAAGCGCTCCCAGCTTCCAATAGCTCACGGGAAGCTCTCCATAGATCTTACCCGTGTCGCCATTCATGGCATATGTATAGCTTTTTCCGTTCTTTCCCCGATAGGTGAGCATCCAGATGGGAAGCAAGGAATATTCCCAATGACTGGACAGAAGGCGCAGATCCACCCTGCGCGGCGTGACGGTGGTGTAGCCGTGAACCGTGTTTCGCAGAAGCGTGCGGGAATAGAGCTGCATCCGCTCGCGGATCTCTCCGTTGAGTGTCTCTCGCTCCACGTTGCGCTTCTTGGCAAGATATCCCGAAAGATAGGGCATGGAAAACTCCCGCAGAGATTCCGATGGATAGGGCAGCACGCCCTCCAGCATCTTCTTATCCGCCTCGGAGAAGGCCGATGTGGTGATATCCTCAAAATGGATATTGCCCCGACGGAAGATCTGATAATGGCTGGTTTCGGTGTACTCGGTGTCTCCCGATCTCCATTTTCTCACGCGGGTGGCATGCGCATCCATCTCGCTGTTGGAATCGGC
The DNA here is from genome assembly GCA_045659845.1 of Eubacteriales bacterium. Lineage (GTDB taxonomy): Bacteria > Bacillota > Clostridia > Oscillospirales > CAG-272 > UMGS1865. The sequence goes on along the minus strand of JAZRCQ010000082.1, from coordinate 969 downwards.
ATCGGTGATCCAAAAGGGATAATAGATCCCCGTGATCCGCTCGGCTTGCTCCCGACTGAAAAAGCCGTTGGGAACAAACCATTTCCGCCTTGCGAACTTCAGAAACCGCTCCTGCGCTTCCTTTTTTTCGTACTTGAAGGGAACGATCCGCTGGGGGCGCATTGCTCCCGAAAGACGTCCGACCAGCACCACGGGATTGTGGCAATAGAGGCAGGAGGCGGCCGCCGTGTGCTCGTCGGCCGTGACCTCCGCTCCACAGTTCGGACATTTGTATTCGTTCATCTGCGAGTTATATTCCTCCTGCGCTGAGGCGCGCTCTCGCTGAGCCTCCGCGCTATTGGCCGCTTTCACCTCTTCCTCTGTGAATTCGGAGAGGCAAAAGGGGCAGGAAAAGCCCTGATTCTCTGCAGAAAATTCCAGTCCGGCGCCGCAGTTCGGGCATTGGTAAACGATCGTTTGTTCCATGGCGTCCTTCTTCTCCCTTCAAAAGGATCAGGCTCTCTTCGTTCCGCACTCCGAGCAGAATTTGGATTCCGCACCGTTCTTTTTGCCGCACTCCGAGCAGAACCAATCGCCTGCCGGGCGAGGGCTTCCGCACTCCGAGCAGAATTTTCCGCTATTGGTCTGACCGCAGGCACACTTCCAGCCGCCAACGGTTGCCGGCTTGGCACTGCCGCAGTTCTGGCAGAATTTTCCGCCGTTGGTCTGGCCGCAGGCACACTTCCATTCTCCTGCCGCAGGCGCGGCCTGCGCTCTCTGCATCTGCGCCTGATTGGAGGCAGAGGCCGCGGCGGCAAAGTTGCCTCCCGCATTCATTCCCATGCCGATGCCCATAAAGGCCTGCGCAGAGCCTGCGGTGTTGCTTCCCGCATGTTCAATGCCTCTGGCGATCGCTCCCTGCACGTAGCCCTCGCGCACGGCGGCATCCCCCAGCATAGCACCCTGGTTGCGCATATTGATGAGCTTTTT
>JAZRCQ010000081.1:0-45585 GCA_045659845.1 Eubacteriales bacterium | reverse complement strand
CGAGTTCTCCCTCCGCTCGGCTGTTTTGAGCCTGCGGAGGCTTCCTTCCGCACTTCCGTTTGCGCGAAAAAGCCGCTTTGCGATCCGTTCGTCGCAAAGCGGCCTCTTTGTTCAGGCTCTTCTTCAGAAGCACCTTCCGCTTCTGCAGTCCTCTGCCGAGCCTCCGCGATAGCAAAGCTCATTGGCGCACTGTCCGCGCTCGGACAGATCCAGAAGGTTCTGCACGGTGGTTTCCGCAATATTCACCAGCGCCTCCTCCGTGAGGAAGGCCTGATGGGAGGACACGATCACGTTCGGCATGGAGATCAGACGCGCCAGCACGTCATCCTCCAGAATGTGCCCCGAGAAATCCTCGAAGAAGAACTCCGATTCCTCCTCATACACATCGAGACAGGCCGCGCCGATCCTGCGGGACTTGATCCCCGCCAGCAGAGCCTCCGCATCCACCAACGCACCGCGGGAGGTGTTGAGCAAAACCACGCCTCGCCTGCATTTTTCAATGGCTTCGGCGTTGATGAGATGGTAGGTGTCCTCCGTGAGCGGACAATGCAGGGAGATGATATCACTTTCCGCAAACAGCTCGTCCAGCTCCACGTAGCGGATCGTATCGCCGTTGTCCAGCCCCTCCGCGGGAAACTTATCATAGGCCAGCACCTTCATGCCGAAGCCGCGGCAGATATCGATAAACACCCGACCGATGCGGCCCGTTCCCACCACGCCAACGGTTTTTCCGTGCAGATCAAAGCCCGTCATCCCCGCCAGACTGAAATTGAAATCGCGGGTGCGGATATAAGCCTTATGGATCCTGCGAACCGAGGTGAGCAGCAACGCCATCGTGTGCTCCGCCACGGCATAGGGCGAATAGGCAGGCACGCGCACCACGTGAATGCGCCCGAAGGCGTGCTTCATATCCACGTTGTTGAAGCCGGCGCACCGAAGCGCCACCACGCGAACGCCGATCTCCACCAAACGGTCGATCACGGCAGCGTTCACCACGTCGTTCACAAACACGCAAACGCCGTCCGCCCCGCGTGCCAGCTCCACCGTGTCCTCGGTGAGCTTGGTTTCATAATATTTGAATTCGATGCCCCTTTCGCGTCCGATCCGCTCAAAGGAGGACTTATCATAGGGCTTCGTGTCAAAAAAAGCAATTTTCATAGATACCTCCTCGTTTTTTTTGTTTCCATCTTAGCATGGCCCGTCCGGCAGATCTTCATGCACCGGATTCAAAGCTCCCGTGCGATCAGATAGCCGTAGGCCCCCAGCTGCAGAGCGGAGCCGTTGGTCTCCGCCTCACAATCGCGGGACAGCAGTCTGTCGCCGCACTTGGCCTCCACGCTCACGCGGCAGGGCGTACCCTTGGCGTTGACCACCACCAGGATCCGATCCGTTCCCTCTCCGCGGGAATAGGAGATCACTTGCTCAGGGCAGCTGTTCTCCACAAACGTCATCTCTCCCCGCAGGGCCTCCTCGGAGGAATACAACGCATGGAAGGCGCGCACGGCAGAAAGCCTTCTCTGCCCCTCCTCCGTGAACCCGCGCGACCAATTGATCTGGCTTCTCCTACCGTAGAACCGATTGGAAAACATGGAATTCTCCGCATCGTCTCCCACCTCACAGCCGTTCCAAAGGAAGGGTGCGCCCGGGAAGGTGTAAACCACCGCCAGAGCCGCCTCCACGCCCTTCGAGGTCATGGTGCGCTCGATGCGATCCAAGCCGACGTCGCTGGCCTTATCGTGATTTTCCAGCGAACGAAGCAAACGGTTCGCCCCATCTCCGTAGGTCTCCCGATCCTTTTGATAGCACTCCGTCAATCGCGTGGCGGGAAGGTTGCCGCCGAAGATCTTCGGCATCACGTTGGTGAATTCAAAGCCGTATTCCCACTGAAATGCCTCCAGATAGTCGGGATTCTTTCCCTCATTGATCAGGATCAGATCCTCGCGGATGGCTGCCAGCTCCGCAAAGGATTCCCGCCAGAAATCCAGCGGAACCAGATCGGCAACGTCGCATCGGAAGCCGTCCACGCCCCAATCGCGCACCAGCCATTGCATATTGTCCTTCAGATATCGCCGCAGAGCAGGACTTTCAAAATTCAGCTTGGCAAAGGGCCAGCGCTCAGGGGAACGAATGCTGCCATCCTCATTTCGCTCAACAAAATCGGGATGCTCCTCCAGAATTCTCGCCGTTTTGCCGCAATGGTCATACACCAGGTCGAAAAGCACCTTCAATCCCACGCGGTGTGCTTCCCGCACAAAGGCCTTTCCGTCCTCCTCCGTGCCGTATTCCTCGTCCACGGCAAAGAAATCGGAGATCTTATAGGGGTTTTTGGGATTCCCCGTGGCAGAGGCCTTTTGCCGCTGGCTCCACGTTGCCTCATCCGCCACGTTTTCGGCGGCGAAAAAGGGACAAACGTAGATGGTGTTCACGCCCAGCGAGGCAACGTGAGGCAGCAGGCGCGTGGCCGCCGCAAAGGTGCCGTCGGGCGTAAAGCTTCTCAGCGCGATCTGATAAATGGAAATAGGTGCTTGCATTTTCATAGAGGACTCCTTTTTGATACGTTTTTGACTGTCAATAAACCCGTGCGGACAAAAAGCACTGCATTCAATTCTTTTTTCTGTCCAGTCTCCAGATCCCCAAAAGGATGGAAACAAGATTGATGATCTCGGCGCAGATGCCGCCGATGGAAACGCCGATCACATTGTAGATCAGCCAAAGGGGAGAAACGATCAGCCCCAGCCTCCTCACCATAGAGGCCGACAACCGAAAGCTGACGGTTGCCACCGTCATGGCAAGCACCGGCAACAGCTCAATGATCAGATTCGCCGCCGTGGGCTCCTTGGAGAACACCGCGAAGGACAAAACGTAGGCCGCGAGATATCCCGCCGTGAAGCCCGTCACCCACCAAAGGCTCTGCGCCTTGGTTTTTTCCGGATACCCATACACCAAGGCTCTTGCCACGGCTAAGGCATTCAATAATCCGCCAACAATCGATCCCAGCATCAGATAATGCACGGCAAACAGGATGGCCGCCACCATCTGAAAAAGCAGGATCCCTCTGCGGCTCTTCCTCTGATAGGACAAGCCGCCAAACACCATTGCCGCAACGCCGATCCCCTGCGTGATCCAATCCATTGGTTCCATAAGCGCTCCTTTTCTCCTTATTCCTCCGCGTATTCCAGAAATACACCGTTTTCAAAGCCGCCCCGCAGAGCCAGCTTGCTCCGCCGAAGCTCCTCAAATTCCGCCACGGAAACACCCTTGGCCGCCAAAATGGCCAACAGCACCTCCTCCAGATCGGCCAGCTCCTCGACCTCACCCGACTCCAGATATTCCCGCAGCTCCTCGCTCAGCTTGCGATCCAAGGCCTGCAGATAGTCCTCGCCCTCCAGCCGGCGCACCGAGCAGGTGCCTCCGCAGGCGCGGATCAGCGCGGGAATCTCATCCCGCACCAGCTTATGATGCTCGATCCTCATACCGATCCTCCCTTTTCTCTTTTCGTTTCATTATACCATAGGTTGACGCTCCGCGCAACCCATTTTCAAAATTTTCAGTCCTTCCCGCGAAATTGTCTCAAAAAACGAGACATCGAAAGGGCCTCGCCGATCGGATGCGGCGAGGCCCTTTGCCCGAAGGGATATTTGCGCTCACTCCATCTCCTCGTTTTCAACGGGCTTGGCCTCGATGAGAACGGTGAGCTTGGTAACGCGCTCCTCCTCCATGTGAGAAACGATCACAAACAAATTTTCATAGCGGAAGCTATCGCCAACGTGGGGATCGGCCTCCAGCATTTCAATGGCCCATCCGCCCATGGTAGAGTATTCGCAGGTGAAGGTGGCAGGCTTCACAAAATCGATCTCCTCAAAGAAATCGTCGATGTTCATTTCTCCCAGCACGTCGAAGGTGTTCTCGCCCGTGGCAATGCATTCGGTCACGATCACGTCGGTGTCGTCCCAAATGTCGCCAACCAGCTCCTCCAGAATATCCTCCATCGTCACCACGCCCAGCGTGCCGCCGAATTCGTCGATCACGATGGCAAGGTGCATCTTGGCCTCACGAAGCTTGGCAAGAGCCGCCGGCAGGCGCATGGTCTTGTGCAGCTTGCAGGGCTTGAGCAGAAGTCCGCGCAGATCAGGCTCGCTCACCTCCATGCTCGCCTTATGGTAGCGCGTGAGGGAGAGGATGCCGATGATATTATCGATGCTGTCCTCATAAACGGGGAGACGGGAGAACTGCGACGCGTCGGAAAGAAGTGCCAACAGCTTTTCGCGATCCTCATTGATGTCGATCGCCGTCATGTCGATGCGAGGCGTCATGATCTTTTCAATGGAGATATCATGGAACTCCAGCGTGGATTGCAAAAGCTCGCTCTGCTCCTCGCCGATCACGCCCTCCTCCTCAACGGTGTCGATGATGGTGGCCAGCTCCTGCTCGGTCACGGTGGGGGCATCGTCGCGGCGGTCGCTTCCCCAGATCTTGCGAAGCAAAAACAGAAGCGCCATCACCACAAACACGAAGGGGCTCAGAAGAATGGTCAGGATCCGCGTGGGGATCGCCACCCAGCAGGCAACCGTGTCGGCATTCTGCTTGGAAAGGTTTTTCGGAACGATCTCACCGAAGATCAGGATCACAACGGTCACGAGAATGGTGGTGATCGTGGAGGCAAGCGCCACGTTGTTGGAAAACAGATCCATCACGATCAGCGTGCTGCAGGTGGAAACCGCGATATTGGCCAGATTGTTTCCGATCAGGATCGCGGAAAGCGAGACCGTGAAATGCTCTCCGATCCGATAAGCCAGAGCCGCCGTTTTGCAGCCCCCCTCAGCGGCGCGACGCAAGCGCATTTTATTGGAGGAGTTGAAGGCGATCTCGGAGGCAGAGAAATAGGCCGAGAGGCAGATCATCACGAAAATGACCACGTAGGCCCACCACATATGAGAAAAATGCTCAGCAAAGCTCATGCCTGCACCTCCTCTCCCTGCGCGGCGGCAACCATGGCGGCCAATGCCTCTTCATCCAGAATATGCACCAGCACCTCGGTAACGCGGCCGTCTACAACCGTTTTTACCGACACCTCCAGATTGCCCAGCAAAAAGCTCTCGTCCTCGCTCGGGATCCGCCCGAGCGTTTCCAGAATCAGAGAAAGCAGAGGCTTGGAGGCGACGCCGCGAGGCGCCTTGCCCAGTCCCATGCGCTCGTAGGCCTCGCCAACCAGCATATGGGTGTTGATCATATATTTGTTTCCGCCAAGGGTTTGGAAGTTCTGATCCACTTCGTCCTCCTCGTCGAAGATCTCTCCAACCAGCTCCTCCAGAATGTCCTCGATGGTGACAAGCCCCACCACGCGGCGGTTCTCGTCCTGCACCACGGCCAGCTGCAGCTTATGCTGGCGCATATCGTTGAGCAGATCGTCGATCTTTGCCTTTTCGCGCACGATATAGGGCTTGGAAAGCACCTTTCGGATGGAAAAAGCGGGATTTTTTTTGTATTCGCTCAGAAACGCACGGGTTCGCAGAATGCCGATCACGCGGTCGGAATTCGCGGCCTTCACGGGTAAGCGGGAATGGTTTGTGGCAAGCACGGCCTGCAGGATCTCCTCGGTGCTGTCGCCCAAGCGGATAAAATCGATATCCTTTTCCATGGTCATGATCTCGTCCACCGTGGTTTTGGAAAACTCCAGAGCCGATCTCAGCATATCACTCTGCTCCTCGTCCACCACGCCCTCCTCCTCGGCCGTTTCGATGATCTCGGAAAGCTCGTCCTCCGTGATGGAGGGCTCAGCCTCGCCGCGGGAAAAGAGCTTGGCGGCAAACGAGGAGATCATATTGAAAAAGGCGGCAAGGGGTGCCAGGATCCGCATCAGAAACCGAAGCGAGCCCTGAAAAAAGAGGGAGACGCTTTCGCTCCGGTCGTTTGCGAAGCTTTTGGGGATCATTTCGCTGAAGAGGAAGATGATCACCGTGCTGCAGACCGAGCAGATCATGGAGAAGGTGAAGGAATCGAGGAAATGCTCATCCTTGTGCAGGGTGTCGCGGAAGAAATCGGTGGCGAGCAGCGTGAACACCGCCGCACCTGCAATCTTCGTGATATTATTTCCCAGCAAAAGGGTGGTGAGAGCCCTCTCAAACTTGTTCAGGATCACCATCACGCCCTTGGCGCGGCGATTTCCGTCGTCGGCCATAGACTTGATCTTGATCTTATTCACCGCAGAGAAAGAGCTTTCCGTGGCCGCAAAATAGGCCCCTCCGATGACACAAACAACAAACAGGATCCATAAAGGTATACTGTCGCTACCCATGAAAAAAAATACTCCTTTACTTTTATTCGTTGACCTCGATCCACTCAAGGCCATACTGCCTATCATTCTATCACATAATGTAGAGTTTGTCAAGATGTCGGTCGAAAAAAGGTGCTTTCGCAGGCTTCTGCACCGTTCTTCCCCAAAATCTGCAAAAAAGCTGTTGAAAAAACGGATGTCCCGTGGTATAATGAAGAGGACAAGGCTATCAAATCAACCCGAAGGAGGCAACCCGTGGAATACAGGATTTTAGGAAAGACCGGACTTCAGATCTCCCGCTTGGGATTGGGCGGCATTCCGATCCAGAAGATCGATGCCGAGGGCACCAAGGCTCTCATCGGCGTGCTGCTGAAGGAAGGCGTGAATTTCATCGACACGGCTCGCGGCTACACCGTGAGCGAGGAGTATCTCGGCTATGCGCTGGAGGGCGTGCGGGATCGGTTTGTGCTGGCCACCAAAAGCATGGCGCGCACCAAGGAGGCTATGGCCGCCGACATCGACGTCAGCCTCAAAAATCTCCGCACCGACTACATCGACCTCTATCAGATCCACAATCCCGCCGCCAAGGATCTGGAGCAGGTGACAGCCCCCGGCGGCGCGCTGGAGGCATTGCTGGAGGCCAAGGCCGCGGGCAAGATCGGCCACATCGGCATCACGCTCCATTCCGTAGACCTCTTCCGCCGCGCCGTGGAGCTTCCTTGGGTGGAGACCGTGATGTTTCCCTACAACGTGGTGGAAACGCAGGGCGAGGAGCTGATCAGCCGTTGCGCCGAGCATAACGTTGGCTTCATCTGCATGAAGCCCATGGCCGGCGGCGCCATTGAGGATGCCCGCGTGGCCATGCGCTTCATTCTGAACAATCCGAGCGTCACGGTGGTGATCCCCGGCATGGCAGAGGCCGCAGAGGTGGTGCAGAATGCCGCCGCCACCGCCGACACCTCTCCTCTGACCGAGGAGGAGCAACAAAGCATCGGCAGGATCCGCGAGCAGCTGGGCACGAATTTCTGCCGTCGCTGCAACTACTGCGCCCCCTGCACGGCAGGGATCAACATCTCTGCGGTGTTCCTCTTCGAGGGCTACTATAGCCGCTACGATCTGAAGGACTGGGCGCGCGACCGCTACGCGCAGCTTCCCAAGGTTGCCTCGGATTGCATCGACTGCGGCATCTGCGAGAGCCGTTGCCCCTATGAGCTTCCCATCCGCGAGATGCTGAAAAAGGCCGCCGCCACGATGGGCAGATGATCCTTCCTTCATAAAGAGCAGATCCCAAGGCTCCGCGCCTTGGGATCTGCTCCTTTGTTTTTGGGATTTAATTTTCCGCGATCACCCGAAGCAGATGCTCCTTGGCGATCCGAATGTCGGCGGCAGGATCCTCCCCCGCCTCGCGCTCGATGGTGAGGAAGCCCCGATATCCAATGTCCTCCAATGCCTTCAGATAGGCCTTGAAATCCACGCTTCCCTCTCCCAGCGGCACCTCGTGGAAAAACCGGATGCCCTCCAGATCCTCGGGACGGGGCGTGACTCTGTAGATATACTCCGGATTGGTGCGATGGAGCATCACGCCGTCCTTGGCGTGGGTATGCACGATATAGTCCTTCAGATTGTAGACCGCCTGCACGGGGTCGTCCCCCGTGACCATCACGAGGTTGGCGGGATCGAGATTCACGGCAACGCCCTTGGAATACAGACCGTCGAGAAACCGCTTCAGCACCGCCGAGGTCTCAGGCCCCGTTTCAATGGCGAAATGCGATCCGATGCTGTCAGCGTAGCGGGAAAGCTCAAAGCAGGCCTCCTGCATGATACCGTAGCGCTCTGCGCGGGGATCCTCCGGCACCACGCCGATGTGGGTGGTTACGATGTCGGTTTGCAGATCCTTGGCGAGATCCAGGATCCGCTTGGAGCGCTCGATCAGCTCGGGATTCCGCTCCGGGCGGAAAAAACCTTCCCCCAGATCTCCGCAAAGCGCCGAAAAGCGCAATCCTGCCGAGGTCACCCGATCCAGAAGCTCTCTGCGCTTGGCGGGCGTGAGATTTTCGGGGCTGTTCTCCCCCTTGGTGCAATAAAGCTGCACGCCGTCCGCGCCCAGCGCGGCGGCCTTTTCAATGGCGGTGGCGGTGTCCGTGCGGAAGGAATCGAGGATCACGCCAATGGGAAATTGAAACATAACGTTCTCTCCTTTTCATATTGCGGGTGCAGAGCAGCCGCTCTTCGGTCAGGGAAGCTGATATTTTTTTCTGCGGTTCACCACGGTGGCGACCCTGTGATAATCGTTGGTGAGGATCACGTCGATGCCCATGTCCAGAAAACGCTCGGTCTCCTCCGGATCGTCCGACCAGAACACGTTGCACTCAATGCCGTGGGCATGCGCCTTGTCGATCATCTCCTGATTGAAATAGGGCTTGAAAAGCTGCAGCTTCTTGCAATCGTAGCGGATGGCACGCTCCACGATGCCCCACTTGTCCTTGCCGCCGCCGCAGCATCTTGTGATCTGCGGATGCTCCCTTTGCAAACGATCCAGCAGAGTGTCGACACCCGTTGTGAAATAAACGTACTTCTCACAATCGTATTTCTCGATCAAGCGCACCACCTTTGCCAGATCCTCCGGCCGTTCGCCCTCCGATTTCAGATGGATATTCATCACACAGTGACAAGCGAATTTCTGCAGGATCTCTTCAAAGGTTGGGATCTGCATGCCCGCGAACGCGTCGCCGCGCTTACTGCCGAAATCCAAGGCCCGAAGCTCCGCCAGCGTATGCTCCCACACCTTTCCCGTGCCGTTCGACACGCGCTCCAGCGTGGAATCATGGATGGAAACGATCTCCCCATCCTTCGTGAACCACAGATCGAATTCGATCTCCTCCGCCCCCATTGCCACGGCGGCACCGTAGGCAGGCAGGCTGTTTTCGGGCAACACGGTGTTAAATCCGCGATGCGCGCAGGTTCTGGGATAGGGCATGGCGGCATCGGGAAGCACCACCGCGCTTCCCGCAGGACGGTAGGTCCACGGGCGGCGCCCCTTTTCGATATACTCATAATGCGCGGAAGGCGGATTTCCAAAGCCCGCAGGCTTGAGGTATTTGACGCTCGGATCGATCTCCGCCGTTTCCAGCCCCACGCGGCTCTTCATGTCGAACAAAACCTCGCCGGTGGGTGCCACCACCATCGAGCCTCCGCCCAGCGCGGATCCCTCCCCCATGGAAACAGAGGCGCGAACCACGTAGGCATTGGTCTGATAGGCAAGATTCTGCGAAAAGATCTCCAGCGCGAGATGCGTGTCGCTTCTCTGGTGGCTGCAGCCGATGATCACATCCACACCGCATCGTGCCAGCTTGGCAAAATACTCATAGAAATAGAAATCATAGCAGGTGAGGAAGGCGAAGCGGAGCCCCTCCAGCTCCAGCACCGTGGGCTCGGAGGGCACCATGGCATAGCTATCGTCCAACCCCATCACGGCAACCTCTCCCGGCGTGAGATGATGCTTGAAATACTTGCCCACCACAACGCCTCGGCGATCGATGGCATAGGTGGTGTTTCTTCCGCTTTCACTCTCCTCATAGGAGCGGGCATTCACAAACAGGATCGCATTGCATCGCACCGCCGTTTCGGAGGCCTTCTGCAAGATGCGCTCCCGAAATCGCTCGGTGGAGCGCTTCGCCTCCTCTGCCGTTTTTGCCAGGCAAGGAATATCGCAGGATTCGGGCATCACGATCAGATCCATGCTCTCGTCGCAACGGTCCATCAGCTCCAGCTGCGCCTCAAAAAACGCCTCGGAGCTATCATAGTTCACGGAATAAAGCGGCTGTATTACACAAACCTTCATGTCAAACCTCCCTTTTTGTTGGAACACGCTTCCAACGGATTCAGCCACATTATACCACTCCCCCATCGGTTTGTCAAGTACTCCGCGGCATTGCATCCGCAAACGAAAGCATAAAGCACCCACAGAAAGCGATGCGCTCGCTCTCTGTGGGTGCCTTCGATAGGCTCGTCCGCTTCAAAGCTCCTCAGCAGGGCTTCAAACGGAGCCGCGCCCTCCCAAATCAATCCAGAAAATCCTTGGAGATGCTCGATCCGAAGTAAACGGCGAGATCGCTGAGCTCCTTGAAGTTTTCATTGGTGATCACCTGACGCTTCTGCAGTCCGCCCGTCATAGAGGCCACGCGAACGAAGATCTCCGCGCTCTTTTCCACCGTGTGACAAAGGCCGAAGGTCTCATCAAAATCGTTGCCCGCGCAGAAGATGCCGTGCTGTGCCCAGATCACCACGTTGTAGGACTTGATCTTCTCTGCCGTTGCAACCGCGATCTCTCTGCCGCCGCAAACCATCCAGGGAAGCACGCCGACGCCGTCGCCAAACACGATGGCGCACTCGGTCATATTCTGCCAAAGAGCCAGCGTGAAATCCTTATCGGTGAGCGGCAGAACGCAGCTCATGGCGATCACGTTCACGGGATGGCAATGATAGATGAGACGGTGCTTGCCGCCCGTTGCCGCCTTCTTCACCTCATGGTTCATCAGATGCGTGGGCAGTTCACTTGTCGGTCTGCCGCCCGCCTCGAGCCCCCACAGAATGCGATACTTCGTGCCCGTTTCGTCCACCTCGATCACGCAGCAGTTTGCCCTCGGATCGGCAAGAACGTTGGCAAAATATTTGCCGGAGCCGGTGACCATAAAGTATTCACCGGCCAAGCCCTTGACCTCGGTTCCGATCTCCTGCCACGGCCGCGTGAAATCCAGATCCTCCTTCACAGCCGCAACGTCCTCTGCGGGAATGCGGTAGGACAGATTGCCGCCGTTTCTCTCATGATATCCCATCTTCCAGCCGTCATCGGCAAATTTTGCAAAGCTTTTCGCAAACGCGCTTTCCAATACCTTCATTATCGTTTCTCCTTATCCTCTGTTTCTCAGAACAGTATTTTCATATTCTCGAACCGTCTCCAGCCAGCGGCCGTCCGTCGGCACGCCGGTTCGACGGCAATATTCCTCATACACGGCTCCCCAAGGATAGCCCTTCAGCTCCTCCTGCAGAACCAACAGCTCCGTGAGTGCTCCCTCATCCTGCAGCTGCTTCATCCGCCCGTGCGGCGTGAGCAGGGCGATCAGGAGCGCCTTTCTGAAATTGCGCAGACCAACCGTCCATGCCGCGATCCGATTGATGCTCGCATCGAAATAGTCCAGCGCAATGAAAATATCTTTCATTCTTCCGCTGGCCACGATCTCCTTGGCGATCTCCTTTGTCTCGTCGTCCAAACGGATCACGTGGTCGCTATCCCAGCGCACCGCACGGGTGACGTGGAGCGCCAGCTTCTCGGAGAACAGAAGCATGGAGGAAATTTTATCGGAAACCATCTCGGTGGGATGATAATGGCCGTTGTCCATCAGCGGAACGATGCCGCGGGAGAGAACGTAGCCCATGCCGAATTCCGCAGAGCCGACGGTGTAGGACTCCAGGCCGATGCCGAACACCTTGGATTCAAGGGTGACGAACACAAGGCTCTTATCGTAGGGCGTGGCAAGGATCTCGTCCATGGATTTCATAAATCTGGCGCGAGGGCCGATGCGATCGGCGGGGATATCCTTGTAGCCGTCGGGGATCCAGACGTTCATCACGCAGGGAACGCCCGTTTCCTTGGCGAAGTATTCCGAAATTTTGAGGCAAGCGATGCCGTGGCGCACCCAGAAGGAGCGGATCTCCTCATCGGGCGAGGAAAGCGTGAGCCCCTTGGCCTTGGGATGCGAGAAGAAGGTGGGATTGAAATCAATGCCCATGCCTCTCTCCTTTGCAAACTCCACCCATTTTGCAAAATGCTCGGGGCGAAGCGCATCGCGGTCGGCTCGATTGCTTTCATCAAAGATCGCATAGCAGGCGTGCAGATTGAGCTTATGCGCGCCGCCATTGAGAGAAAGCACCTTGTCGATGTCCGCCATCAGCTCGTCGGGCGTTCTTGCTCTGCCCATATAGTTGCCCGTGGCCTGAATGCCACCGTCCGGCGCGCCGTCGCCATCGAAGCCGCGCACGTCGTCGCCCTGCCAGCAATGCAGGGAGATCGGCACACCCGCAAGCGTATTCAATACCGCCTCGGTGTCAATGCCGAGCTCGGCGTACTGTTTCTTTGCGATCTGATATGGTTGATTCATTTCTTCATTCTCCTTTTGGCTGGATTGTTTGAACGTCGAAGGATTTTGCCACCGCCGCTCTTGCCTCCTGCACGTTGGCGAATTCGCCGCTTGCCAGCATGGAGCAAAGCAGATTGCCAATGGCAGTTGCCTCGGTGGGGCCGGTAAGCACGGGAATTCCGCAAGCCTCGGCCGTCAGCTCGTTGAGATAACCGTCCTGACTTCCGCCTCCAACAATGTGGAGCGCCTCGGGGCGCACGCCCGTGCAATCCGTCAGCTCACGGATCGCCTGCGCATAGCTCTCTGCAAGGCTGTGGTAAACGCAGCAAAGCAGCTCGTCCAAGGGCAATTCGGGGCGCTTGCAGTAGGCTCGGATCGCCTCGATCATGCTCTTGGGCGCAAGGAAGGATTGATCGTTCACATCGATGCGCAGCTCGGTCTCCCCCACCGCTCGGGCCATATCGGCCAGCTCCGCAAAGGAATAGCTTCCCGACTCGGCCTTCACCGATTGAATGATCCAAAGTCCCATGATATTTTTCAGGAAGCGATACTTTTTGCCGTAGCCTCCCTCATTGGTGAAATTATACGCCCGCGCCGCCTCGGTGACGGTGGCATCCGCCTTTTCCGTTCCGAGAAGCGACCACGTGCCCGAGCTGAGATAGCAAAACTGCTCCTTCACGGTTGGCACGGCCAGCACCGCAGATGCGGTGTCATGAGAGCAAACGTGCATCACGGTGAGATCATAGCCCACGTGGTTGGCAATTTCGGGCAACAATCTGCCCGCGGGCTCTCCGGGCAGAGAAAGCCTGCCAAAAAGCCTTCTCGGATAGCCGAGTGCCTCCAAAAGCTCCTCATCCCAAGCGCCGCTCTCGGCATTCACCATGCCGGAGGTGGTGGCAATGGTATATTCCTGATGCTTCACGCCCGTGAGACGGTAGCTCAGATAGTCGGGCATCAGCAAAAGATGCTCTGCCTCCGCAAGCTCCTCGGGAGCCTGCTCCCGCACGGCCATCAGCTGATAGATCGTGTTGTAGCTCTGCTTCTGAATGCCTGTTTTTGCATACAGCGCAGCCGGAGAGATCCTCTTCTCCACAAGCGCATCCATGCCGTCGGTGCGGGAATCCCGATAGCCAACGATGTCGCCGATCAGCGCTCCATCGCCGTTCAGAAGCGCAAAATCCACGCCCCACGTGTCGATTCCCATGCAAACGGGAATTTTGCCGATCTCGCGGCATTTCTTCATGCCCGCAATGATATTTTGAACCAGCGATTCGTGATCCCAGCATTTTCTGCCGTTGCGGTCGACCATTCCGTTGCGGAAGCGAAAGACCTCCTCCAGAAGGATCCTTCCGTCCTCCACGCAGCCCAAAATGTGCCGTCCGCTGGATGCACCGATATCGACAGCCAGATAATACCGTTTCATATCCCGATCCACCTCACAAAGTCCCAAGGACTCCGCGCGGTCTCCTTTCCGTTAGTAATAGTTTTCCGCAAATCGGATCAGCGGGCTCCGATCCTCCAAGCCGTGGGGATGATGGTCGCATCCTTCCTTCAGATACTCCTCAAAGGGAACGCCGCTCGCTTTATATTTTTCGGCCAGACATCGGCCGTTTTCCTCGTAGGGCACCACGCCGTCGCTGTCTCCGCAAACGAGGATCGCAGGGATCCCGCTTTTTAAGATCCCGTCCACCATGTCGATGGGATGCTCTCTGAAATTGAGCAGATCGGAAATGGTTTTTCCCGTGGCTCTGTGAAACTCCTCAAACAATCGGTTCGTTCCCATGCCGAGCCCGCAGGGGCAGCTGAGCAGATTCAGAACGGGGGCGTCCAGATACATCGCCGCCACGTACTGCGGATATTTTGCCGCCAGATACACCGACTGCATACCGCCGCAGCTCATGCCAACCGTCATGCACCGCTCACACAAGCCCTTCTCCTCAGCCAGAAATCGGCAGAGCGCCGCCTGCGCATCGGTATCCTCCGGCAGGCACCACCGCGTGACGTTATCGATATGCGCCACGTGATAGCCGCGCTCCAGCATATCCAATTCAAAGGCAGGAAACGCCCCGAAATATTCGGTTTTCAAAAGCCATTTCCCATCCGGCCTCGGCTCCTTGGGGCAAACGAGGATCGCTCTTCTGCCCAGCAGCTGAAAATCCAGCCGCTCATAGCCATTCCATTCACTTCTGATCATTTCCATGGATCCTGCCTCTCTGCCATCCCGTTTCTTTGATTCCGAACCCGTTTTTTCACTGCTTGGAGATCGCATAGGAAACGAGAAGATCGGGGAAATTCACCGTCATTCCGTCCACACCGCAATCATAGGAATTTCTCATGTGCTTGACGTTGGTCACGCCCCAGGCGCGCACGCTGTAGCCCATTTCATGCCAAAGCTTCACCTTTTCCTCGGTGACGTTCTTGGCCTGCGGGCAAAGCTGCTCGCCGCCGATGGAGCGAACCATCTCCAGCCGCTCCTCGTTGAAATCCGAAACGAGGTAGCCCACCCGCCAGGTGGGATCCAGCTCCTTCACCGCCTTGATGCAATCGAATTCAAAGGAGGTGATCACGGTCTTCTCGCGCATTCCGTATTTTCCCAGCATGGCAAGCACGTCGCGCTCGATTCCCTTTTCCTTCAGCTCAATGGCGAAGGTGAGATCGCGATAGCCGAAATATTTCAGAAAATCCTCCAGAGAAACCACGATATCCTCGGTGCCCGTTTTTTCGTTTTTCACGCGCATCTCCAGCAGCTCGCCGTAGGTGTAGTCCCCAACGCCGCCCTCTCTGCCGGTCACTCTCTCCAGCGTGTCGTCATGAAATAAAACCAGCACGCCATCCTTGGTTTTGCGAACATCGGTCTCGATTCCGTTCGCTCCCAGCTTCAGGCCGAGAAAGAACGAGCTCATAGTGTTTTCAGGCGCATACTCGCTGGCGCCTCTGTGTGCAAATACGGTAAACACGAATATCCTCCTTCATGCTTTCTTATATTTTCCTACAGTATAGCACGGTCTCCGCCGCCCGTCAAGAAGGGGGTTGCTTTCTTTTTTCACCCGATTTGCATCCTGCCGGGGGCTTATGCCGAGCGCCTCCCGCCATCCTGCCCGCAGGCAGATCACGAGAGGCGCTCCTCGATTCGGTTCCCTATGCTCTAATTTCTTCAACTTGTGGTCAGCCGGCGCCACAGATCATGAAAACCTTTATATAGAAGCCGCCCCGAACGGCGCGGCTCCAAAAGCCAACCTTGCACGCGCTGATCAAAGGATGCCTTCAATGATGCCCCCATTATATCACAGCAGGTGGGCTTTGTCAATCCCTCCTCAGCTTTTCGGTGCGGCTTGCGTTCTTATTTTTTCGCGATCCCAACCACCTGCGCCTCAGCCTTTCCCACAAGCTTCACCTCCACCACCGTGTCGATGGCGTCGGGGCAATTCTCGGGCAGGAACACGTAGAGCCGATGCTCGTCTCTTGCGATCTCATAGGACTGCGAAATGCGCAGAGGCTCGTTGCTACCCAGCAGCTTCACGGAAGCCGCCTTGGTCTTCAGCCCCGTGAGCAGGATGCGATAGGGGAAATGCGGATAGTTCTTCACGTGAAGATAGAGCGTGTTGGTCTGCTCGTTGTAGGTCACGTCGCCCCACGGCAAAAGATACGGGAAATTGGGTGCGCCGGTGGTTCCGAAGATGCTCTCGCCGTTTTTCTCCAGCCAATCGCCCACCTCGCAAAGGATCTCATCCGAGCGCGCGGGGATCCCGCCGAATTCATCAGGGCCAACGTTCAGCACCAGATTGCCGCCCTTGCCCACAATGCGCGCCAGATTCTGGATCACGGCGGAGGGCTCTCTGAAGTGATCGTCGGTGTGGCTATAGCCCCAAGTGTCGTTGAGCGTCATGGGAACCTCCCAGCAATCCTCCAGGGAAAGCACGGGAATGGCATTGTCGGCGGCCTCTCTGAAATCGCCGAGGCCGTAGCCGATCCGCCCGTTGATCAGGCAGTCGGGCTGGCATTTTCTCACCTCGTCGGCCAGCTCGCGGCAAAGCTCGATGGGCATATCGTAGGGCGTGTCAAACCACATCATACCAACCTTGCCGTAGTTCGTGAGCAGCTCCCGCACCTGCGGAAGCGCCTTCTCATAGAAGTATTTGGAAAAATCCTGCTTTTTGGGATCATAGTCCCATGTGTTTCCGTTGCCGTGAGGATGCTCCCAGTCCTGCATCTGCGAATAATAGATGCAGAAGGTCATTCCCTCGGCGCGGCAGGCCTCCGCCAGCTGTGCCACGATGTCCTTTCCATAGGGCGTGTTCATAATGGAATAATCGGAAACCTTGGTGTCGAACATCGCAAAGCCGTCGTGGTGCTTGGCAGTGAACACGATATATTTCATTCCCCATTGTTTCGCCCTTTGAACGTAGAAATACGGATCAAAATCCACGGGATTGAACCGTTTTGCCAGCTCCTTGTATGCGGCAACCGGGATCTTCATGTTCTTCATGATCCATTCCGTGCCGTGAGGCGAGGGCTTCCCTTCCCACGTGCCGCCCGGAATGGCATAAAGCCCCCAGTGGATAAACAATCCGTATTTTGCTTCTCTGAACCATTGCAATTTATCTGCCATTTCTGTTCTCCGATTTCAGTTATTTTTAAAGATATCCGCCAGATCCGCAAAGGACTCCAGCACCTGCCTTGCCAAGGGAGAGTGCTTCGCCTCGCCAATGGCCACAGGGAGCATTCCGCCTCGCTCTGCCGCCAGCAGGCCCGCCTCGGCATCCTCGATCACCGCGCATTCCGCAGGCTCCGCTCCCAGCGCGGCCGCCGCCTTCAGGAACACCTCGGGATCGGGCTTGGAGCGACTGATGCTGTTGCCGTCCACCACGGCATCGAAGCAGGCGGTCAGATCGGTCTTTTCCAGAATAAAGCCGGAATTTTTGCTGGAGGAACCAACCGCCATGCGATAGCCTCGCTCTCGCAGAAGCGCCAGCGTGCTTCGCACGTGTTCCTCCACGAAGGAGGGCGTGATCGATTCCAGCAAGCTCCGATACCGTTGGTTTTTCCGATCGGCCAGTGCCACCTTTTCCGCCTCCTCCAGCCTCAGCTCCGGCTTTTTGGAAAGCAGCAGCTCCATGCAATCCATTCGGCTCACGCCGCGAAAGGCCTCGTTGTCCTTTTCGCAGAAGGGGATGCCCAATTCATCGGCCAGCTCCTTCCATGCGGCATAGTGATATTGATCCGTGGAAAGCAGAACGCCGTCCAGATCAAAAATGATCGCCTTAATCGTTTTCATCACGGTTTCCCCTTTTGTCATATTTCTCAAAATTGATCCGCGGCCCAAAGCTCACGGCGGCATCCCATTTTCCGCAGAAGGGATCCACGGGCGAGATCCCCGTGAATTCGCTTTTGCCCATCAGCTTTTCCATCAAGGCATCGATCACCGATTGCGTGCCGTTGTAGCAATTGATATAGGTTCGCACCTGCGGCACGTCCACCAGATGATAGGGGCTTTCCAAGGAGACGAACACCGTTGGGATGGTGTGGCAGAGCGTGGGGATATTGGCGCCCTGCGGCGATGACCAATCGATCCTTGCCACGGGCTGGTATCTCGCCCGCACCATAGCCGAATAAACGATCAGATCGTAGCGCTCCTGCCATTCGTTCACCGAGGTCATATTGCCCTCCGTCACGTTTTGCGCTTCAAAAACAGTCACTTCAAAGCCCGCGTTCTCCAAGGCCTTGAGAAATTTGCCGTTTGCCGATTTTTCATCGGCATTGTTCCCGTTTTTATCCAACGGGCAGAACAATACGCGCGGAAACCGTTGGGGCGTGATGGGGAAAATCCCCTTCTCCTCCTTCACCAGCGTAATGGCGCGATCGGCGCACTCACGCTCCCATTGACGATAGATCGGCTCGCGGATGACCTCCTTCAGCCTCTCGGCATCGGGGGCAAGCAAGCCCTCGATCTGACGCTCGGGAAGCCCCAGCGCCGCCTTCATGGCAAGGATCCTTGTCACGGCCTCGTCCAGCCGCGCATCCGTCAGGATCCCCTTCTCATAGCCCTGCTCCATGAAGGACAGATCCTCCTCCAAATTTTTGGTGAACAGGAACATATCGCATCCCGCCGCGATCGTGAGCGGGATCATTTCGTTTCTCGGCATCACCAGCGAGATGCCGGCCATTGCCGTGGAGTCGGTGACCACCACGCCGTTGAAGCCCAGCTGCTTCCGCAGAAGCTCCGTGACCAGCGCGGGATTCACCGAGGCAGGAAGCATCTGTGCATCGGTGGTTTCGGGAGCAAAGCGCCGCGTGTAGGCCGGCTGCATGATATGCCCCACCATCACGCTCATGGCTCCCGCCTCAATGCAACGGCGATAGACCTCGCCGAAGGAGCGATCCCATTCCTCGCAGGAAAGCGAGTTCACCGAGGGGCTCACGTGCTGATCGCGCTCGTCGCAGCCGTCCCCGGGGAAATGCTTGATGCAGGCGGCAACGCCATGGCGCTGAAGCTCCCTGACGTAGGCCTCGCCCATGCTTGCCACCGTTTCCACATCCGAGCCGAAGGTTCGGAAATTGGTGATGGGATTTCTCCAGTTGTAGTCGATATCGATAATGGGGGCGAACGACCAGTTCACACCCGCCGCACTTCCCTGCACACCGCAGACCTCCCCCAGCCGACGGGCAAATTCCACGTCTCCCGTGGCGGCGGCCTGCATGGGGCGGCACACGGCCGTGCCGCCGCTCACGATGCCGTTGCCGCCCGCCTCCAGATTGGCGGCGATCAACAAAGGGATCCTCGATCGCCTTTGCAGGGCGGCCACGGCGGCCGCGCATTGCTCGAGCTTCATCACGCGGCCCATCACACCGCCCGGGCGAACGGTTTCGCCGAGGTATTTACAATATTCCTCATCATCGCTATAGGTGACAAGGCAGAAAAGCTGATGGAGCTTTTCCCGAACCGTCATGGAAGCCAGCGTCTCCTGCACCCAGGAGATCTGCCCGTCGTTCAGATAAAACGGTTTATCCTTCAAGCGTGGTTTCATGCTTTTTTCCTTTCACGTTGAGGGGCTCATAGCTCCTCCAGCAGAATGCTCTTGATCTGCTCCAGCTGTGCCTCCGAAAGACCGCAGGCCTTCATGAACTCGGTGCAGGCGGTGCGAAGCGTGTCGCCGTAGCGATACAGTCCCTTGAGAAACTCCAAAAACTGCTCGGAGGTGCGGGACCGCCTTCCCCATTTGGAGAAGGATGAAAGCTCATAATCCAATCCCAGATCCGATTCGCTCACTCCCAGCATACCGCCGAGAATATAGAGCCACGTACCGGTGCGATCAATGCCGCCCCAGCAATGGTTGATCAGCGGATAGCTCTCCGCCTGCGTCAGAAGCGCATAGCTCTCGCCATAAAGCTTCATCTGCTCCTCCGTGAAGCAATCCGCATAGGCCGCCAACGGAAAATTCACCCATTTCACCTTTTTCTCATCGAGGATCGGCCCGCGGGGCTCATTTTTGATGCCGCGGATATCCACGTCCAAGCGGATCCCAAGCTCCTCCATCGTTTGCTTTCCCTTTTCCGTGATCTGCACGTGGGTGTCCATTTCCGAGGTGCGCAGGATCAATTCCTGCCTCACCCGCTTGCCGTCCTCGGTGCGGAAGCCGCCGAAATCGCGAACGTTTGAGATCCCCTCCACATACAACATGCGAGGAGCCTGCGCCGAGGTGTGCAGCCGGCGAAGCTCCGAGCGCTCGTCGCCCACACGGACATACCATTGATACTCCTCGTCGATCAGCAGATTGGTGAGAAAGGCCTCCCCGGCCGAGGCGGGATACACGCGCTCGCGGCCGTCGGCGCGGATCAGAACGATCTCGCCGTCCACCGCAGGCTCATAAGCGAAGCGAAGCGGCTCCGGAAAGGAGCGATCCTCCTGCGTTTCCATCAGATTGAGCCAATCCACCTTGGCCGTGGGAAAGCTCTCGGGACTCTTGATATATTCCAGATGCTTTTGTTTGAGCAGCTGAACGGTGGCGCCGTGCGCCGGTGCAAGCAAAGAAATCATGGGGTTCTCCTTTTTGGATTTTGCTCAGGGAAGCTTGATGTCCGCATAGATCATGGAATGATCGCTGAGGACGTGCGTCATATTCGATCGGATGGTATCGTGCCGCACCACGTCGGCGGTGCTGCCCGAAATGATCACGTGGTCAATGAAATCGTTATCCACCTCGCGCAGAACGTTCTCGTGCATATTTTTCGCACTGCCGCGACAGCCGCCGGGCGTGATGAGAACGCCCTTTTCCTTGGCAACCGCAGAAGCGATCCGGCCGCTCACGCCGGCAACCAGCTGATTGAGATACCGATCTCCCCACTCTCTCGTGGAAAGATTATTGTAGTCGCCCGTGCAGAACACCGTTACTCCTGCATACTTCGCCTTCAGCTCGTTGACCAATGCGGCCTGCTCCACGGCGCAGGCATTCACCGTTTCGTGATCCTCATGCGCCCAATGGGTGTTGACCAGCGCAAACTGCTTCTGCGGATCGGCCTTGGCGGTGAGCTTAACGTAGGTGGCAACTCTCTGGTAGTAATTCGGTGTCACGTCCCAAATGGAGAAGATGCGGAAGCCCGATTCATCCAGCTGATAGAGATCGGAGCGATAAACGATGGTGGAAAAATTCACCATGGTCTTCTCCTCACCCGCCAGAGTGCCGAAGAGGAAGGTGTACTCCACGCCGTCCTTCTCCTTCATCCGCTCCAGATACCAGGGAAGCACCTGCTGCCAGGGCTCGTCGGTCTCCTGAAGCCCCGTGGCATCGGGACGGTAGCGAAGCAGAACGCCGGCAAAGATCTCGGCCCGCTGAGCGGCGGGAAGCACGTTGGAATTGGATGCCTCGCCCCAACGGTAGGACAGCACGTTGGCCGACATGATGCGCACGTCGGCGCCCGCGGTCAGCTCCTGCTCCACGTTAGCAAGATCGGTTTTGTAATAGCCGCCCGAAGCAAACAGCTCCTGCTTGCTCTTCAGCATCTTGCGGGAAAACTCGTTCACCAGCTTCTGCCCCGAATAGTAGCCGCCGAAGGCCAGCTGAAGCTGACATCCCTCAACCACGATCTCATATTCCATCATTCTGGAGGTTTCCCGATAGCTTCTTTCGGAAAGCGAACGGTTGGTTTCGCCCACGAGGATCTCAAAGCTTCCCTCTGCGCGCTCCGTGTCGGCATAAATATCGGGCTCAAAGCCGGTGGCCGACTCAATGGCCTCCTGCACCGACCTTGCAATGCTCTGCATGCTCATTCCGTTGTTGGCATACACGATGGAATATTCGCAGATGTTCTTCACGGAAAAGCCTGCCGGAAACGCGGTGGTACCATCGAAATGACACCCCTCAAAAAGCAGGGTTTCAGTGGCGGAATCGTAATTCTTGCCCAGAAGATGCTCCGCATAATAGGCCACTGCGCTGAGCAAGGCCGTTTCGGAAGCACCCACGATGTAGATATCCCCTTCGCTGGCGTCGATCACAAAGGAATCGAAAAGGCCCTGAGAAAGACGCGCCTTAGCCGCCTGCGCGGGAGCAAAGGTGGTGTTGCCAACGTAGATCCGCTTGGCATCGGGCTCCTCCTCCATGAATTCCTCGCTGATCGCCTTCAAACGAAGCCCCGTCACGTCCTTGATGTCGGCCCGAAGCTGTGCAACCGCCTCGGTCTCTGCGGCCGAGGGCACCTCGGGATAGATGATCACATAGGAGCTGACGCCATTTGCCACGATGGGAAATTTTGGCATCTCCTGCTCATCGGACTGATCCTTACAGCCGAAAAACGCGCTCATGATTCCCAGCAGCATGGCAAGCGCCAGAATCGCGCTGAATAATTTTTTCATTTTGTCTCCTTCTTTCGCCGCTCTCAATCCGCCTTCGGCATCGGATACGGCCAATCATGCTTTTGCACTCGCTCGGAGGGCTCGGTGTGGTTCGGCGCAGGCGTCCAGCGCACGCCGCGTTCTGCATCTGCCGTGACAACGGGCAGGCAGGAGATCCGCAGCCTTGCGCACCCCAGCGGGATCATCTCGATCAGCTCCTCCTCGCATTCCGTGAAGGCGGGAGAAGCCTGCAGCTCGGCCGCCATGTCGTCCTCGATCACCCACTCGGGGATCCTGCGCGCGTGCGCAGTCAAAACGATGGGCGCGTTCTCGGGAGTCCACGGCTGGGAGGCGATCTCCTTCCGAAGCTCTTTGATCTCCACGCAGCCCTCGGCCGATCCGCTCTCCGCGCACAGGCCGTAGTTCCAAGGCGACGTTGGCAAAACCTCGTAATTTTCAAACAAATGGGGTTCGGGATGTGCATAGGTTCCCGCATCCCCCTCGGCCACGCGCCAAGCCTCTCCGATCCGAACGGAATAGGAAAGCGGGCCTCTATCCACCGTGACGCTTCCGTTTTTCCAATGGGTGAGGGAAAGCTCCGTGCAGAAGCTGATCTGCACCTCGTCGCCTGCATTCCAACCCGCTCGAAGCTCAAGATAGCCGCCTGCCTCTGCCTCACGATGGCAGAGCTCACCGTTAACGGTCACCGTGGCGCCGCGGCTCCATGCGGGGATCCGCAAATAGAGGGAAAACTCCGCGCTCTCCCGATTTTCCAGCACCTTGATCCGCACCGTCTCATCGAAGGGATAGGCGGTGGAGGTCTCCATCCGCACACGGCTTCCCTTCACCTCGGTGTCCACGCGGCTTTCGGCATAGAGCCAAGCCACAAGGCCCTCGCCGTCGGTGGTTTTCTGCCAAAGATTCATGGCATACCACGGCCATCCCATGCCCGTGTTGTGTCCGCAGCATCGGTTGTTGGGCGTGAAGATGAAATGAGAGCGTCTGAAGAAATAGGATTCGTTGCAGATCGCATGCTCCTTATAGTTGGTGAGCATGGGAAGATTTGCGCAGGTGACGTAGTGCAGCTGCTGATAATCGGGACTAAAGGATGCGGGGAAATGATTGAGCATCACGTCCTCGGCCTTGTCGGCGTATTCCGTGCAGCCGCTCAGTCTGCCAAGCTCGTAGAAATTCTTGGCCAATTCCACTATGCCGCAGGGCTCATAGCCCTGTCTCGGATCAAAGCAGCCCTCCCGCACCTGCTCATCGGCGGCGAAAATGCCGCGGGGAAGCTGCCCCCAAACCTCGCGGAACTCTTCGTATTGCCGCTCGGAGCGCGCAAAGTCGGCAGGATCTCCCGACTGTCGGGAATAAACGGCGCTATAGCCAAAGCGTTGCGCAAAATCCACCGCGTGGTAGGCAACGTAGGGCTCGGAGCTTTCCCAAATGCCCTCGTAGAAGCGCTTGGATAGCTTCAAAAGCCAATCCTGCTTTGTTTTACCGTAGTACCAGTAAATAGGAGTGAGCATATCCCCCGCTCTGATCTTCTGCCACATCAAGCGAGAACGCGTGCAGGGAAGCCACCGCTCATCCGGAATCTCTCTGCAGAAGGAAAAGAAGCCTTCCATCAACGACAGAACACGACCGTCACCCGTTTTTTCGTAATAAAGGATCAGAGCATCCAGCAGCATCATATGCGGAAACACGTCTGCCACCATCACGCCGTTGATCTCCTTGAATTCCTTCAGATAGGCAGGGCCAAACCAGCCGTCCTCCTGCACCGAAGCAAAAAGCGCCTCAAAATATTCCTGTGCGGTTGCCAGATGCTTCTCGTTTCCCGTCAGCACGGCCATGGGATAGAAGCCTCTGAGCCAATAGGGCACCTCCTCCCAGCCGGAGGCAACGTCGGGATACAAAAAGCCGTTTCGCTCCGTCCCGAAATAAGGGCCGAATTCGGGAAGCCTGCCCGTAACGCCCTCGCACATCAGCTCCAGCTGCCCTCTGAGCCAGCCCTTTTCCACACAGACCTCACCCAAAGGCAGCTTTTCCAGCTTCCCCTTGGAAAGCGGACGCTCTCCGCCGATTCCGGGCAGGATCTCTTTTCTGTAATCGATTTTCATAAGCTCCTCCAAATAAGGCAAGAGGACCGTTCACCCCAGCATCGGCATTAAGCAAACAATCCTCTTGCGATTCATATGAAACTATCGGTTGATCGTATTGTCAATCACCTGCTGCGCGGCAACTCTGTTGGCGGCCCAGTTTGTGGCGATCGTTTCGATAGTGGTTCCATTCAGCTTAGCACGAAGCATCTTGGGAATCGTGTACACGAGAATACCTAAGGGCATATTGGCCTTTTCGCTGAAGTTGTAAACAGGCTCCATTGCGATCTTGCCGAAAATATACGTATCCAGCATCTCGGCATCGTCCGGCGCATTGGCCACGCGCGTGCCGAGCAATCTCTCGTAGTAGGCCACGTTCACCGTGTCGGCACTGAAGTAAGCCAGGCATTCCAGCGTTTTGCCAACCATTTCCTTATCCTTCACCGTAACGGGAACGCAAAGCACGCCGCTGGCATCCAGAGAATGATAGTCCTTCTGCTCCTCATTGAATTTGGGATAAGGAAGAATACCAAACTTCACCTCGGTGGTCAGATACTTATATGCATACTTCACGGGCTCCATCGTAAAGAGGAATCTTCCGTCGGCAATGGTCACCTTGTTATCGTTGTCGCCCCAGTTATACATATAAGACCACTCGGCATCGGCCAGCTCCTCAACGATCTCATAGAGATCCTGATATTTCTGGTTGCCGGGGCCCATATTCAGCGTTCTGTAGCCGCTTCCGGTGAGCCATTCGATCTCGCAGGCGGTCACCAGCGGAATGAACTCCCAGTCGGCTCTCACGCCGAGACCGTAGGAATCCTCCTTGGTCCACTCCTTGTCGCCGTTGTCCTTGGTGGCACCGTCAACGGCGCAAAGCTCCATGAAGGTCTCCAGCGTCCATTTGCCCTCTCTCACCAGATCGTAGGGATTTTCCTGCAGGCCAACCTGCTCGTAGAGCCCCTTGTTATAGAACACGGTCTGCACGTCGGCAATATTGTAGTCGGAGCTGCCGAAATAGGCCTTTCCGCCGATCTCCAGCGATTCAATGGCATCCAGATTCCAATAGTCCTCGTCGAAGGAAATATCCTCCAGATCATAGAGATCCATCACGGAGCCCTGAGAGAGCAGATTTCCAAGGCCGATATAACTATGGGTGAGAGCGGCCTGATATTGATCCAAGCCTGCCAGCTGGTCTCTCTGCAGAGCCGTGGCAATGCTGGCCTCAGCGCCCTCCGATTTACCGGATACGTCCACGCCCAGATATTCCTCCACGAGGAAGCGACGCTCCACCAATGCGGATTTGATCACGTCGCCCGCCTCGGTCACCTCATCAAAGTAGAAATTATTATAGATCTCGCTGTTGTAATACAGCACGGTCATATCCTTATCGAAATCCTCCTGACCGAAAAGCAAGCCGGGCTTGGTCTCATCAAGCGTGATGTCAGGAGTGGTGATCTCCTGAGGGTCATCCTTCGTGCAGGCAAACACGCAGGCCGTCATGCAAAGCAGAAGCAGCATGGCGATCAAACGAACCGCAAGCGTTCTTTTTTTCATAATATCCTCCTTTCTGAAAGCTGAGACGGCATCATTTCAAAGCGTGTTCAAAAATCATGCCGTCTCTGAGTCAATGGTTTATTGAATAGCCTTCTCGGCCGATCAGCTTTCCTTCTTCTTCATGCAAACAGTGCAAGCACCCAGCGAGATCAGCGCGATGGCGCCAAAGCCAACGATGGTGCCGCCGCATCCGCCGCCCTTTGTCTCGTCGGCAGGGGTGGTTGCAGGCTCCTCGGTTGCCACCAGTCTTGCGATCTTTTCGGTGATCTCATGCTCGCACACGGTGCAGGTCTTGGCGCGTTCGCCCTCTCTCTTGGTGGTGGGCTCCTTGGTCACAACCCATTCGCCGTAGGAGTGAGTGCCCACGTCGGACTTCTCCTCCAGACAAGCCGAGCAGATGTGCCAATGCTCCTCGTCGCTGTTGGTCCACTTATCGGAGGGCTTGTGTCCTGCGGGATCGCCGCTGGTGAAGGTGATTTCGGGATCGAAGCTGCCGCAAGCGCAGGTCTTGTAGTAAACGGCAGACTCAGTGCAGGTTGCGGCCGTCTTCAAGAAGGCGGCCTCTGCCTTTTCGACGGTGTAGGAATGCACGTGGCCAACGATCTCCTCGATGATGGCGGTGGTGATATAGGGATTGCCTGCAAACATGGCGGAAACGGTGGTGCCGAGCGCAGCAGCGCTGTTCAGCACGGGAAGCTTCGCCTCAGACCACAGGACCTCGGTGCCGCCAATGGTGAGCTTGGACTCAGCGGAAACGTTGGTGGCCGCCTTGAACTCGGTATCCAGAACGCTCAGCTGCGTTTCGGTGGCGCCATCCTTGTAGATGTAGATATTGCTCATGCTCTGCGTTCCCATGGTGGAATCGCTCACCTTACCGAAGGGCGCGCCGCCAAACACGCAGTTTTCGGCAACCAGAGTCATCTTGTTCATATCGAAGGCAAGCTGGCCCAGGGTGGAGCCCTTCTTCAGAACCAGATTCGCCAGAGAAACGCAATTGGTAACGGTTACGGGGATAGTGCTGTGGTAGCCAAAGAGGCCTGCCGCGCCACCGCCGGAAACGCCGGTGTGCGTGTAGCTTCCTGCCACGATGGTGTTCTGAATGGTCACGCCCGCAGTCTTCACGCCGGAGCCGACGGACTCGCCGCCGATAACGCCGGTCACGCGGCAATCACCGGTGGCCGTGGCCACAACGGAGCAACCGTTCACCAGCGTGTAGTGTGCGCCGGCCTTGCCGAGCAGCACGCCGGTGTAGGACTTGCGGATACCACCGGATTCCCCCTGACCGTTGTCATCGCCCTCCCAACCAACGAGCGTGGTCTCGCGAACGTGCACGTTTTCGATCGTCACCTTGCTTGCGGCATCGTTGGTGTCCTTCTGAGCCGATTCGGCGATCAGAGCGGAAACGAATTCAACGCCCTGCAGATTGAAGCCGGTGATCTTCAGGTTCTTCACGGTGCAGCCCTCGTTCACGTGGCCAAGCAGAGAAACGTAGCTATTCTTCACGGCAAGAACCTCATCGGTCTTCTCGGGGAGAACGGTCAGGTTTTTCACGGTGAAGTTTGCTCCGTCGAAGGTGCCTCTGTAGGGATAGGACGCGGTTCCGATGGAGGTCCAGGTCTTGCCGGCCAGATCGATATCGGCCGCAAGGGTGATATTGTAGGCGGCTTGGTTGCCATTGCTGCCGTTGATCAGCGCAGCAACGGCGATCAGGCCGTCGGCAGTAGTAACAGTGTAGGTCTTGCTGGCATCGTCGAAGGTGTATCCCTCTGCGGGATCCGCATGCACGCCCACCGTGGCCAGCGGGAGCATCAGCATCACCAGGCAGAGTGCGATTGCCAAAAATTTCTTTTTCATAACAAATCCTCCTTTGTTTTTTGCGGTAAATGCCGAGAGATCGCTCTCGACTTCCGCTTTTATTATAGCAAAATTCAATTTTTCCGTCTACTGCCGTTCACGGCGTAATGCCTAAAAAAAGTGACTTTTCTTCGTTGTGCATTTTTACCAACCGATCGATAAAAAAACAAGCAGGCACTCTCCATATACACCAATCAAGTCACTCAAAACGGCAAAACAGACTAATAAAAAAGACCTTTCCGAAATGCCAAAAGCTCAAAAAAGCGGCATTGCGGCAGGGGGAAAGGTCAGAAGGCGATGATCTGATCTCCGTCCTTGGTTACGTAATGCTCGGTAACGCCGATCTCCTCCATCCATTGTCTGGTTTTTCCCACGCCATACATATCGGGAAGGATCATGCGATCATCCTCACGATACAGCCAGGCCTGACAGCACCAGATGCAGGCTCGCGGATCGATGGCCTCATAAACGTCCTTTTCCACGCCCATGTGGCCGTGATGCGCCATCTGCACCATGTCGGAGGCAAGATAAGAGCCATGCTTTCGGAGCAGCTCCCGTCCCGCAATGGGGCCGAGGTCTCCCAAAAACAGAATGCTCTGCTTTCTGCCGTGAACGCGGAACACCAGCGAGCTGTCGTTTGCCACGTTTTCGGTGAAACGCTCGTCGCAGTGGAAGAGAAACTCGATGCGCAGTCCGTCGATCTCCAGCTCGTCGCCCGCAGAGGGGATCACGATGCGATCGCGGATGCATTCATTGCGCTCCAGAAAATCCAGATAGGGCTTGCGCTCCCCTTCTCTGGTGTACTGCGAATAGAAGTCGATATCGTGAAAATGGTGAATGAATTTCTCGGTGCGACCGATGAGGGGATGGTCAATCTTGAGAGCGTGATTGATGCAGGTGATATGATCGCTGTGGGGATGGGTGAGGATCCACGCCGCCACGGGGCGATCGCCAACGTGCTCTGCCAGATTCGGAAGCTCCAGCGAGCGTCCTCCGTCGATGATGATGGCACGGTCCTTGGGCGTGATGATCACGAATCCCATGGAATATTGGCTATATTCCGTCAGAACGTGCAGCTTTGCTCTTTTTTCCATGCTTTCCTCCCGAAAGATCACGATTGCGGTTATTTAAAAAACGAGGTGGGCGAGCAGCCCATCACGCGCTTGAAGGCGATCCGGAATGCATTTTCATTCTGGTAGCCGCAAAGCTGCGCGGTCTCGGTGACGGAGCGATCGTTTCTCAGCTCGTCGATGGCGTGCTCGATCCTGCATTGCGTAAGATACTGATAGGGCGACATTCCAACGTATTTCTTGAACAGTCGCATAAAGTAGCGCGTGTCGATATGCAGCTCCTCGGCCACATCGCTGTTTGAGATGTGATTGGCATAGTTCTTTTCGATATAGCGGATCGCATGCTCCACCTTGGGATTTTCCATGGCCTGAAGCCCGTATTTACTGCAGAGATGCGAGAGGATCACGTGCAGAAGCGATTGCGCCTGATGGAATAGCTCCTCGCCGGGCTTCTGCGACGTCATGCCCTTTCCCAGCTTCTGATTCTCCTGCGCCTGCAGCAGGCTGCGAAGCGCCTTTAGCAGATACGTGAGATAGGGATCCTCGCCCAGCGCAATGCACAGAACGTCGCGGTTCAGGAGCGGTGGGACGGTGCGAAAATCGAGATACATATGATAGTATTGCTCGTCCTCCAGCAGCTCAAAATTGGGCGCCGTGCTGTTCACCAGCAAATAGAGATTGCCAACCTCCAGCAGCTTATCTCCGTTCACGTCGTGATAAATAGCCGCTCCGCTGATGGGGAAATGCAGCCGATGATAGCGGTAATTTGCTCTTTGCCAGCGCTCTCGCGTGGCCACCGCCAGACCGGCACTGTTCAGAAGTGTTTTCGTTTTCATCGCACCTGCTCCTTTCTCCATTCGATCACGGCCATGGCGTGGATCTGCACCTTGGGAACGCAAAAGCGAAGAACGCCCGCCTCCTCGGTAAAGGTCTGCTCCGCCCCCTCGGGCTCCATCCGTACGGCAGAGACGCGCCTTCCATCGGTTCGCAGAGCCACCTGCACATCGTGAAGCGGCACGGCATCCTCGATCACCTCGATCTTGCTTGCTCCCTTGGCGATCCTTGGCGCATAGAGCAGATGAAGCACGCTTCTGCTCAGAGCCTCCTGCTCCATCAGCGTTACGATGCCCTGTGCCGGAAGCCCTACGTCCACCGTTTTGGCATCCCCCAGCAACCGATCGATGGCCGCCGTGACCAGCTGCTTGGCGATCAGAGAGCCAACGCTTGCATATTCGCGGAAAACAGCGGCGGCAATATAAATGCCGTGATGCCCCTCGGTAACACCGACGCCTGCAGGCTCCTTTCGCTCGGGAGCGTGGAGATGCGAGCAGAAATGCTTGGCCGTTCGTGCGAAATAGGGATCGTGCAGGTCGGCCAACACCTTGCCGCCCTCAGCCGCCTCCACGTGCTGCGTTTCCGCGTAAAGCACGTAGCTTGCGGAGGGAATTTCCCGAAGCGTATCGCCAACGGCAAAATAAATAGGGTTTATGCCGCGCGGCTCCACGTAGTCGGCTCCCAGATCGTAGACAAAGGTCGAGGTGCCGTCCGCCGCCTTGGAAAGCCCCGATCGGCCGCAGGCCAAAAGCTTGCCGCCTCCTGCTACGTAGGCATCCAGCTTTTCCCGAAGAGCCCCGTCCACGCCCACGTTGTCGGGCAGGATCAGAAGCTTATAGGCAGAGAAATCCGCTTCCATGTCCAGCACGTCGAAGAGATAATGCCCCTCCAAAAGGATCCGCAGAGCGCCCACGTCGGTGAGCTTCCGCTCCTGATCCGCAGCATATTCGGTGGGATGATCGCACAGCCATGCAGAATAGGACAACAGGCCGATATCTGCCACGCCGCGCACGTTCTCCAGCCACGGCTCCTTTTTTTCGATAAGGGAATAGGCCTCGCCGATGATGCGATAGGTTTCCGCATCCATCCGCCCATCGGGA
Organism: Eubacteriales bacterium; assembly: GCA_045659845.1. Lineage (GTDB taxonomy): Bacteria > Bacillota > Clostridia > Oscillospirales > CAG-272 > UMGS1865. The sequence goes on along the minus strand of JAZRCQ010000081.1, from coordinate 14,834 downwards.
TGGAGCTGATCGCCAATCGAGCATTTTCCGCCGTTAGCCGCCGCCAGCGAGGTCTCGTAGATCAAGGCGTTCGGATGCTTGTAGCCTCCGAATTCTCCCCAGGAGAGGTGGAATTTTCCGGTCATGCCCAAAAATTCCTCGCCGAGAGGCTGCACGTATCTGGCCGTCAGCGGCAGATTGTCATAGCCCCAGCCGCCCGTTGGCAGAGATTCGATCTCGATATGGGAATTCATTCCGATCAGATCTCTGCGGCCTCTGGGCGTGCCGCCTCCGTTGTGGAACACGGTGAGCGCGGGATTCACGGAATCCACCGTTTCCCGCATCACGCGCGTGTATTTGGCATAGGTCTTTTCGGCCATCAGCGCCACGTGGGCATCATTTTCGGGATCCAGCCCCTCGGCCTTCATCAAGGCAACGCAGGCGCGGCAATAGCACTTCGTGGGCTTAACGATGTCGAGAAACACGCCGCTCACGGGATATTTTTCGCACATTTCCCGAACCTGATCCGCCAGCACCGAGAGATAGGGCGTGTTGAAGCAGAGCAAATGGTAGCCGGGCGTGGTGAAATCAGCGGTGCGGAGCAATCTCTCATCCTTACCGCGCGCCAGCCATTCGGGATGGCAAACGGCAGATTTCTCATCCAACCCCGCCGAAAGATAGCCCACCGCATTCACGCCGATCTCCTTGGCCGCGCGGATCTGCTCGCCGAAAAGATCGAATGTCAGATGGGGATGCATCTCGTTGGTCTCGGTGGGATGATAGGACCATCCGTGGTGACATTTAGAAAACAGCGTAATGGAATCCACGTGCCCCCGAAGCAGAGCCTGCTGAAATTCCTCTTTTTTAAATTCACACCCGATCCTCTCGATCTGCTCGCTGGTGTGAAAATCCAAATGAACCTGTCTGAACTTCACGGCGTTCTCCTTTTTCTTTCGTATTTGGATATTCTTCAACACCATTATATCATAAAAAAAGTGCCGTTACCATAGAAGATAATGGCCTATTCCGACAATAAAGTGACATTTCTAAATCTATTCTCCAAAATTTCCCCGCCGATGCGGCTCGACCGCCGCTTTCCAAAGCCCCCGCTTTGCCACCAAAAAGACAGCCCTCCGCGCCGCCGCCGACTCGGAGACCGCCGTCCGCGCTCACGGGAAAGCCACGATTTTGTTGAAAAAAGTCATGATTTCGCTATTGCCAAATGTTCTTCCCCATGATATAATGAACGCAATAGCATCCCCCACCGACACCATGCAACGCTGAAAGGAGTCCCATATGGCAAATCTTGCATTTCGGGAGCTGGCAGGAGGCATTTGGAAGGCCTCGGTTGGCAAGCAATACCCCACGCTTCTGGAGCTGGCAGGCGTGAAGCCAAAGCTCAAGAGCTCGCCCGCCGAGCGCTTTCCCTTCTCCGACGCACCCATCTGTGCCACCGTCGTTGACGATCGGCACGTGATCTCCATTCCCTTTTCCGAGGGAGAAAGCCTCTATGGCCTCGGCTTGAGCTTCAAGTCGCTTTGCAAAAGTCATGCCGTGGTGCCCCTTCGGGTGGATCATTTCGGAGGGAAGGACAACGGCAGGACCCACGCGCCCGTTCCCTTCTACGTTTCCGACAGCGGCTACGGCATCTTCATCGACACCACCGCCTTCCCAACCTTCTATATGGGCGGCACGGTTCGCAAGGACGCCGCCAATCCTCCGCCCGAGCGGGATCGCGGCAGCGATGCCGATTGGAGCGCCGTGACGCCCTCGGAGCTGGTGGAGGTTTCCTTCAGCGGCCGCGGAGCCGACGTTTACGTGATCGCAGGCGCCGACATGAAGGAGGTTGTCGCCCGCTTCAATCTGCTTTGCGGCGGCGGCTGCACCGTGCCCAAGTGGGGACTCGGCTTCTGCGAGCGCCTGCATCTGCGCAGTCGGGAGGAGGACGTTTATGAAACCGTTCGCCTCTATCGAGAGCATGATCTTCCGCTGGACGTGATCGGATTGGAGCCCGGCTGGCAGAGCAACTCCTATCCCTGCACGCTGGAGATCTCCCGCGAAAAGTATCCTCGGTTTGAGGAGATGACAGAAGCGCTTCTGGAGCAGGGCATTCGCCTCAATCTTTGGGAAAACCCCTATCTTTCCCGCCGTTCCCCGCTTTATCGGGAGATGTATCCTCTCTCCGGCTCCCACATGGTTTGGAACGGCATCGTGCCCGACCTCACGCTGGAGGAGGCACGGCGGCTCTACGCCGAGCATCATCAAAGCACCCTGATCCGCGCAGGCGTTTCCGGCTTCAAGATCGACGAATGCGACGGCTACGACAAATATCTATGGCCCGACCATGCGGAATTTCCCTCCGGCAATTCCGCCGCCACCCTGCGGCAAGGCTACGGCCTGCTCTGTCAGAGAACCGTTCACGAGGCCTTCCGCCAAAGCGGCAGGCGCACCTATGGGTTGGTGAGAGCCTCCAACGCCGGCGCCTCCTCCTTCCCCTTCTGCATCTACAACGATTGCTATACCTTCGGCGATTATCTCAACGGCATCTGCTCCGCCGCCTTCTGCGGCGCGCTCTGGGTTCCCGAGGTGCGCGATGCCAAAACCGCCGAGGAATGGGTTCGCCGCTTCCAGCTCTGTGCGCTCTCTCCCATGATGATGCTCAATTCCTGGGCCACGGGAGCCAAGCCATGGAAATTCCCCGAAACGGAGGCGATCATCCGCGAGCTCATTCTCCTGCGCAAGAAGCTGCTTCCCTATCTCTACAACGCCTTTCACACCTATGCCGAGGATGGCATTCCCCCCTTCCGCCCGCTTTGCATGGACTTCGGATCGATCACCGCCAAGGAAACGGGAAGCGGACGGCTGGACGACACGGCTAATCCCTATCAGCATAAGAGCCTGCGGGATATCACCGATCAATTCATGGTGGGCGATTCCCTGATGGTGGCGCCTCTGATACCCGGAAGCTGTGAGCGCGAGGTGGTTTTGCCCGACGATTGCAGATGGTACGATTTCTTCACGGGAGAGCCCGTTGGGCGAGGCGAGATCAAGTCCTTCGCCTGCCCAACGGATCGGATGCTGCTCTTTGTTCGGGAAGGCGGCATGATCCCCCTGCTGGAGGAGGACGGAAAGCGGATCACCGTCCGTTGCTTCGGCGATTCCGGCGAAGGTCTTCTCTATGATGACGACGGCGAAAGCTACAACCACGAAAAAGGCGAATACCGCCTCACGCGCCTCGCCTTCCAAAGGATCGATGGGGCAGTGCGCGGTCGCACCGAGGTGGTGTGCGACGGCTATCCCGCCACCGCGCAGATCGATTTTGCCTGACTGCACGCATAGATCCTTCAGAAAAAAGAACGGCAGACCTGTCTTCCGCGCAGGTCTGCCGTTCGTTCTGTTTTTATAGGAAATGAACGCCGTCTGCATTCCTCCAAAAGGGCTTGGCCTCCCCCGCGAGGACGAGGGCGATGAAATCCCGAACGTCGCGCACGGGCCGATCGGTGGCCATGCCGCCGAAGCGGCTTCGCTTACCGCCCGTGTGATCGTCGCTTCCGGAGAAGGGCAAAAGGCCGTAGCTCTCGCAATACTGAGCGGCCATGGCGTTCTCAAAATCCCGACGGCTCGCATTGAACACCTCCACGCCATGCACGTGGCGCGGGAACAGGCGAATGTGATCAATGGAGCGCGATTCCCGAAAGGGGTGTGCTTGGATCAGCAACGCTCCCTGCTCCCGCATCAGGCCCAGAAGCTCGCTCTTGGGCATCCGATCCATATCCTCATGGGCGTGGCACCACTCCCGATCGATACCGTACACCAAAAAATCCGTGCCGCCATATCCCATCTCGATGCCGGGGAACACCGAAAAGCCCGGCCCCTCCCCGATCCTTTGCCCCTCCTCGCAGGAATCAAAATAATAGTCGATCCGCTGATGATAGGGCAGCTCGCGGATGCTGCGATCAATATTGGAATCCAGAAAGTGATTTGTCAAAAACACTCCCGCATAGCCTGCCTGCCGATAACATTCCAGCGTTTCCCGAAGCTCCGCCCGAGCGCAGGCACTCACGGGCAGGGTGTGCAAATGCGTTTCGTAAAGATACGCCATAGCCTTTTCCCTCTTCCGCTCAGCATTCATAAAGCCCGTAGGCCGAAAGGATCTCTTTTCCGATCTCGTAGAGCAGCTTTTCCGCCTGCTTCCGAAGCACCAGCGGCGGCTTTTTCAGCCTTTCCTCGGGCAGAAATTCCCTTCTCTGCTTGGCATTCAGAAAAAGATCGCCAACCTCAAAGGTGAAGTACCCCTGATACCCGATATCCCGCAGACCGCGCATCAGAGCATCCGGATTCATCGTGCCTGCATAGGGCATCAGATGCGTGTCGCGATCGCCCAAATTATCATGCACGTGGAGCGCACGCACGCGAGAGCCCAGCAGGCGCAGGGATTCCTCCTGCGGAATATCCTGCAGATTCGCGTGTCCCGTATCCCAAACGGCCTGAAGCAGCGGATGATCCACAAGCTCGATCAGCTCCAGCAGATCGGCGGCGTTGTCGATCCAGAAAACGTCGGGCTTCGTCATTTTATCGAAATTCTCGGTGAGGATGCAAACGCCGTGTTGCTCTGCGGCGCGCAGGATGGGCAGATAGAAGGCCTTGTTCTTCTCCATCGTTTCCGCCTTGGAAAGCCCCGGCGCGTAGGCCGAATGCACCACCAGATTGGGGATCCCCAGCTCGGCGCAGGCCTTCACGCACAGGATCGTTTGCTCCGTCAGCTCATCCCAGCCGCGCACGAAGGGCTTTCCCGACGGCGCGTGCGCCTGCACGAATCGCATCCCTGATCGATCGGCCTGCGCTAAAAGACCATCCACGTAGCCACGGTAATCCGAGCCGAACACGCCGTTTTTGCGATCGCGGTCGGCGCTGAAGCTATAGTCAACGAAGCGGAAGCCCGCCTCACCGATCCACCGAACGGCCTCAGCCTGATCCTCGGTGTAGGCATAAAAATCTCTCGTTGTGGTTGCTAATTTCATAGATGCTTCTCCTTTCGCGCGCTCCAATCATTTTCGGAGGCTCGCCCTCCGCGGCTCTCTCACCAAGCTTATTATATCATCCTGTCCGAAATTTGTCAAGACACAGAAGGGGAGGATCAAAGCCCGTCGGCAAGGCTCCTCCCTTCCGCATTCGATTTTCGTCCTCATGCAATGGAAAACTCAAACAAGATCGTGGGCTCGCCCTCGATCGTTTCCAGATACCAAATCTCGTCACTGCCCTCATAGGTGAAGGCAATATCCTTCTCCTGCGGCTCGGTCATCTGCAGGCCGAAATTATAGTAGATGGAGAACAGCACCTCATCGCCGCCGTTGGTCACGTCGAAGCGCACAAACAATCCTCCCTTGATCTTTGCGGAATCGATCTTCGGATTTGTGATATAGTTTTCCAGTTGCTTGGCTGTTTCCGCCGCATCCAGCTCCACGATCTCAAAGCGGCCGATCATCTCGCCCGCGTTGCGCTTGGCCTGCGCCAGCATCTGATCCCCGTAGTCCTGCGACAGCAGGTAAAGCGAGCAGCCGCGTTCCTTTCGGCATGTCACGCAAACGTAATCCCGCATCGACATCGTATGGGGCGTTCTGGGCCCATCCTCGTAGCCACAGCCCTCTGCCATGCAGGTTCGCTTAAGGCAGAAGGCTTCGTTTTCATAAACGTGTGGGAGAAGCTCGGGGGGCGTGATCTGATAAAAATCGGGGCAATTTTCGCATCGGTAAAGATCATAGCCCTTTCGGTAGCAGGTGGTGGGCTCGCCGCCAACGCGCTGATAGCTGTGAGGCGCATACTCCGCGCGCTCCGCCTGATATAGCTCTTGGCAAAGCTCACATTGATAGAGATCGTAGCCCTTTTGCGTGCAGGTGGAGTCCACCGCATCCACCGGCTGATAGCTGTGCTTGCAAACCACATTGCATCCAACCAGCGATCCAACCAACAGAACAACCAACAAAACAGCGATTCCCTTTTTCATGATCCTTCCTCCGTTTCTTTGTTTGATACCTTCACGCATAAACGCTCCAACCTGCGAAAAGCTACGACCGTTCGCGCCGCTCCGCTTGCCTGGCCAGCAAGGTTTCAAACCACAGCTCGGGATCGGGCATGGGCGAAACAGACTCCTGAGAAGATACGGCACCGCGCGTGACGGTTCTCGTTTCTCTCACCGCATCCGCACACCGAACGGGACTGCCATCCACCAAAGCCGAGCCATGCGAGCCAACGGTCTCCGCCGAAAACAGCATGGCCGAAAGAACCGTTCGCTGGGTGAGCGCCATGTCGCGAAGCTTGAAGAGCTCGGCCAGCTCCGCATCGGCTCCGATCTCGGCCACCTCAAAGAAACGGTCGCAAAGCTCGCCGATCTCCGCCAGCAACGCTCGCATCCCTTCGGTCGACCGATCGAAATCAGCCATGCGGCTCATGCGCGTTTGATAATACTCCCGAAGCTCTGCCAGATTGCTCGCCCCTCGCCGAATGGAGGGCAGCGCAAACGGCGACGGCTCGACGGTCGGCCGCTCCGCCTGCCTTGCAATATGCTCGGCCGCGCGAAGAGAACCAACCTGCGTGGAGTTCAGAGCGCTTCCGCCGGGACGGTAAACGCCGAAGGTGCCCGCCGCCTCGCCTGCGGCATAGAGCCCTTTGATCTCGCTCTGCCAGTTGCCATCCACCGCCACACCGCCGTTGCAATGTTGCGCGCAAACGGCGATCTCCAGAAGCTCGGAGGAAAGCTCGATCCCATGAGAGGCATACAGCTCGATCGCTCCTATATTCATTTTTGCAAGACGCTCGATCGGCGTGCCGAAAAGAGCCCCCGATTGACGGAGATATGCAAATGCTTCCTCGGGAAGCACGTCAAAGCCCTGCTCCAAGCCTCGGGGATTTCGCGAAAAATCAAGATACACCCGATTTCCTCGCTTGGTCTCATCGGCAACGAGCAGATCGATCCTCGAGGAGCCATCGGTTTTTCTCGTGTCGAAGGGCCATTGATATCCCTTGAGAAAGATCAGACCAAGCGACTCCGCGCCCAAGCGCTCGTATAGGAATTCCCTTTCATTTCCGTTCCCGTCAACCGAAAGATACCTCGGCAGCACCTGCTGATAGGTGCCCGAAAGATTCCATCGGAATTTCACGCTCGCAATGCCGTATTGCCACTCCTCCATATTGGAAAGCGCCGCTCCCGCCTCGATGGCCAGCCCCGTTGCACCGTGCTGGCTTTCCGGATAAACGGTGTTCCGATAGATCCCCGCAGGGCCGCCCGTGCAGAGGATCACGTTTTGGCAGGCGATCACGGAAAGCTCTCCCGTCGCCACGCTCACGCAGGCAATGCCCGTCACGCCGTTTTCGTCGGTCAGAACTCGGATCACGCGCAGGCCGTCGAGAAGCTCGATCCCCTTCCCCAGCACCGAGCGCTCCAGAGCCTCGGTCATATACTTGGAGGTGAGAGGGCCGCAGGAGGTGGCTCTGGCCTTGGGATCATGATCGGTCTTATAGCCTGCATACTCGCCGTATTCGTTGGTTGGGAACGGAACGCCCAGCTCCACCAGTCGCAAAAAGCACCGCGCGGAATAGGAGGCCTCGCAAAGGGCATGCTCGCCCATCACGCCGCCGCCCCCATGAAGCGTGGCCGCCAGCTCACGCACGCTGTCGCCCTCCGCGCCGCAGAGCGAAAGCTTATAGTAGGTTTGCTTGTCGCTTCCCGTGTTGCGCGAGGTGCCCATTTCCCGCCCCTCGGTCACAATGGCAACGTCGCGAATGCCGAGATCATATAAGCGATCGGCGGCATTATAGCCCGCGCACCCCGTTCCCACAACGATCGTGTGATAGCTTCTCTTCATAGTCTTCTGATATGCATGCCGCCGTCCAGCACCAGCGAGCCACCCGTCATGTAGCCCAGCGTGCCGTTGCAGAGTGCCAGCACTGCCCCCGCAATATCCTCCGGCTGCCCCCAGCGTCCCAGCGGAACGAGGCCGTTTTCAATGAGACGGTCGTATTTTTCCTTCACTCCTGCCGTCATGTCGGTTTCAATGATGCCGGGGCAGATCTCGTTCACCGTGATCCCCTCGCCCGCAAGCCGATCGGCAAAAAGCTTGGTGATCATGCCAACTCCCGCCTTGGAAATGCAATATTCACCGCGATTGACGGAGCTTGTGTATTCGGAGCAGGAGGAAACGTTCACGATCGCGCCGCCCTTGCCCTGCTCCACCATCCGGTTGGCCACAAGCTGGGTGAGAAACAGCGTTCCCTTGGTGTTGATGCCCATCACGTAGTCGTAGCTTTCCTCGGTCATCTCCAACAGATCGGCCCGAACCTTGGGCGCCACCCCTGCCACGTTTACCAGCGCGGCCACCTCTCCGCAGGAGACCGCCGTTTCCAAAAGGTGCCGGCGATCGGCAGGCACGGCTACGTCGCCCTGCACGTAGGTGAAGGGAAGGCCCTCAAAATCCGACAGATCGGGAGCCTCTCTGCGCCCCATTCCAACGATATGGTATCCGTTTTTCGCCAAGGCCAGCGCACCGGCCTTTCCGATGCCGCCCGCAACCCCCGTTACGATCGCAACCTTCATTTTCTGATCTCCTTGTATAGATTTCGATAATGCTCGCCAAACACCGCACAGCCCGACACCTGCCCTGCCCGCATCAGCTCGGTGCATTTGGAGCAGGCAAGGCAGCATTTGTTTCCTTCAAAGCGGCCCGCGCGGAAATCGCGGTAGAATGCAGGATAGGCCAACCACGCCCTGCCAAATCCCACCAGATCGCAAATGCCCTCCCGCAGCTGCCGTTCGGCCTGCTCAAGCAGATCCTCGCGGTAATAGGAAAGGCCCGATCCAACCACCATCAGCTCCGGGAAGACCTCCTTCACATGCCGTTCGATCTCCTCAAACCGCGCCAACCCCTCTGCAGGCGTTTCGGGGGCCTCATAGCCCCCCTTGCGGTAGGGACGGTTCACGTGGGGATTATAATAGGGATTCCCCACCGTCACGTTCAGGATCTGCATCCCCGCCTCAACCAAGCATCCGATCAAGCGATCCGGCTCGGCGAGATCCAATTCATTTTCGGCCGTGGTGCCAAAGCCGAAGGGATAGGGCACCATATCCGAAACGCTCAGGCGACAGGTGAGCAGAGCCTCCTGCGGGATCGCCGCCTTCACGGCGCGAACGCAGTCGAGAAACAGCTTCGTGCGGTTCTCAAAGCTGCCGCCGTAGCGCCCCGGTCTGGAAAAGGCCGAAAGCAGCTCCTGAAGCAAATAGCCGTGGCAGGACTTCACGTCCACGCCGTCGAAGCCTGCCTCCATAGCAAGGCGAGCCGATTCCGCGTAGCGCTCGGCCAGCGTGTCCAGATATTCGTCGGTCACCACGTGCTCGTCGGAGGCAGGACGTCTCGCCTCGTAGAGCGGATGGCGGTAGGCGATCATGGGCGTGATGCTCTGTCGCCCCGAATGGGTGAGCTGGAGAATATAGATCTGCTCAACGCCGCAGGTGCTTTTTGCCAATGCGCGCAGCTCGGACAAAAGGCTCTTGAACGCCCCGAGATTCTCCCTCGTGAGCATCATCTGCCTCGGATTCGTTCTTCCTTCGGGGCAAACGGCGTTTGCCTCAAACCAAACGATCCCCGCGCCACTCTCGGCCGCGCGACGGTATTTTTCCACCGTCAGCGCGCCGGGGCTACCGTCGGTATTGCAATCACAGCCCTCCATCGGCTGAAGCACCACGCGATTTTCGATCCTCGCAGATCCCACCAAAAGCCAATCGTTGATCATGTTCCGAATATTCCTCCAAAAAGCTGCGCCAAACCGTTGCGGTTGGGCTTCTGACTACCTCTATTATAGCAGATGGAAACGAATTTTGCAAGAGGCTCCTTCAAACTATCCGCCGCCGAAACAAAAAAGGCAGCCTGCGGGGGCAGGCGGGCCTCTGCCGACCGCTCAAGCGCGACAAAGGAATGAAAACCCAAAGCAGTCCGCAAATGCAGACTGCTTTGGGTTTGGCTCATGAGATGAAAATGCATCCTTCCGCTTGCGCGGAGCGCAACGTTATTGATGCGAAATCTCATCCCTTACGGCCTGCCGCAACGTTGTTTTGTGTCCGCCGGCGGACAATGACGCTATCAAGCTCTTTTTTTCACGTTCTCAACAAACTCCCGCACATCAATAACCTTTCCGGTGAGGCGAGACTCCTCTGCTGCAAAGGACAGCATATGGTTCTCGCAAGCCACAGAAATATCGCAAATAGACTTGCTCTCAGTGTTACCCGTGAGGAGATCGTAGAAGGAATACACAATGCCTCGGTCTCCGCCGCCGTGACCTCCCGTGATTGCCTCGTTAATGATGGCATCGGAGATCTTGATCTCCCGGAATTCTCTTGTGGCAAAATCAAAGACCGTGATGAAATCGTCACTCATATTGGCACGGATCTCGCCCTTGGTGCCCATGATCACAATGTTGCGACCGCCCTTGTTGAACGCCTCCATGGTCACGCTTACCGTGATACCGCCCTCAAATTCCATGTTCACAATCTGATGATCCACCACGTCGTTGTTGCACCGGAACACGCATTTTCCGTAGTCGGACTCGCGGAGTGCCCTTTCCACGTCCGCATCGGTGGGCTCCACCAGCTTGGTGGCAGAGGTGCGGAACCAAGTGTTGGAGCTGTCGTTTAAATAGACCTTTACGGCGTTGTAGCAGCAGGTATCCGCATGAGGACAGCCATCGATACAGCGCAACGGCGCGCCCTCAGGCTTGTTTGCCTCGGTAAAGTAGGAAAGCGCTCCAAAGCTTTGGATTCGGTGGCAGGGCTTGTCGAGCAGCCATTGCAGTATGTCCAGATCGTGGCAGATCTTCTGCAGCACCATGGGACTGCTTTCCAGACTGTTCTTCCAGTTACCTCGCACAAAGCTGTGGCTCTGGTGAAGGTTTCCAACGTGTTCGGCGTGCTGAATGCTCATAACGTCGCCAATGATTCCGTCATCAATGCACTTTTTGAGCAAATTGAAGAAGGGGGTATAGCGCAACACATGACACACCAACACCTTCACGCCCTTTTCGTGAGCATGATTGGTGATACGAACACACTCCTCCGGCGTGGGGGCGATAGGCTTTTCCAAAAGAATATCGTAGCCCTTATCGATGGCCAGCATGGTGGGAGCAAGGTGATCTCTATCCATGGTGGCAATGATTGCCGCGTCTGCCATTTTGGGAAGCTCCAGCAAGGGCTCCCACGTGTTGAAGCAAAACTCTGCGGGGATATTGTGCTTTTTGCGAACGTATTCGCGACGATCCTCCACCGGCTCCGCAACGGCAACCACCTCATAGCGATCAGCCAAATCCTTCATGATATTCGTATACTGCATTCCGCGCAGTCCCGCGCCGATCAGTATGATCTTCTTCTTTGTCATTCGTTGATTCTCCTATCGTTTTCGTTATAAGTCGCTCAATCGAGCCAAAGCAAACATTTTCCCGATCCCATTGTGTTCCCCGCCATCAAAAAGGACTTGAAGGCGCGGCGCAGGGCTGTATCCTCGGGAAGCTCCTCCAGGCAGATGTCGGAATCCCAGGGGCGGTTGAAGATCCGCCAGAAATCATGGTTGGTTTCGTCTGCAACGGCATCCACCAGAGTGAACCGATCGGCAAAATGCCGCAGATTCGATCCCTCCGGAAACAGCTCCACGTGGGGCGGATACAGCATCCAGGAGCTACAGTAGATCGGCATGGGCTTCCCGCCCAATTCCTCCGCATAAAAGGCCTTTGCCCGACGGAACGCATCGTCCACCGATTCGGGCGGCAGAGAGCCTGAGGAGGGGATATGACAATTATAGACAATTTGTCCCTTCTCAACTCCATCGATCCCCTCATAGGGGAATGCCTTATGTTCAAATTGCAACCGTCCCAAGGCAAAGCGCTTCAGTCGGAAAAACTCCGGAAACCAGAAGGTGACAAAGGTTCCCCACACGCCTCGGTTTTCGTAGCATTCCTTCATTTTGTAGGTCAGATCCTTTGCAGTGTCCCAAAAGATCTCCTCCGGAAGCCCGCGCTCACAGTATCTCTGCCGCATCATGGGGAGACAGCCCACCATCATCACAAGATCCACCGATTCCCTTCTCTCACCGCTCAATGCGGCAAGCTCGGCAAGCGGTGCTTGAAAATCCCCTTCTGCGCCGCTCATGAAATCCCTTTGCGCTTCCTCCATCAAGGAGCACAATTCCGTTTTCGACGACAGACGCTTCCTAAGTGCCTCCAATTCGTCCACAGCCTCAGCAGGAAATCCGAGCGCTTGCATATATTCAACAAAGGTCAATTTCTGTTTCATAGCAAAGTCCTTTCCCGTGGAAATCTTATTTTATCCGTTGAGCGACTGATCAAGAAGGATTTTATCACCGTCATTGAAGATCACACGAGTCTCCCCTTTGTTCCAAATAATTCCGCAGCCTGCAAAATAAGGATTTTCACGATCAACGTATGTCCCGACCACCGTTGGAAATTTCATGCCGTAGCCATCGTATTTCTCACCGGGACGGGCTATATATTGCCAATGAGTATGCCCCGACAGAACAAATTCGGGATCAACCCTTTCATTCAGAAGCTCCACCCATTTTCGGTAAAGCGCCTGCTCCTCCCCAACGGGAGCCATATCCAACCGCGTGAAGGGGACGTGCGAGATCACAATGCGATGCTCCACGCCTTCGGCGGCATATTCTATGGCACCGTTTTCCACCACCTGCTCAAAATAGTCGGTCTCGCGCAGGCGGAAATCCTGACAGCAGATGGTGCCGTTATATTCCTCATGCGCGTCCTCCTTATCCTCTCCAAGATCCAGAAGAATCGCCCAAAGGCTGCCCAGGCGGATGGTGAAATAGCTCTTGCCATTGCTGCCGGGCATATAATCAACCAATTTTTCGGCGCATTTTCCACGAAGGTCGTGGTTTCCTCTGGAAATGATGGCGGGGATCTCACCGCCCGTGAGAGCTTCGATGATCTGATAGTACAGGATAAAGTTTGCAGAATCACCGCTGTTGCTGAGAATATCGCCGTTGAGGATCAGCAAATCGATCCCGCCGTAGGTATCGGCAAACTTCTTTCCCGCCGCCACGGGCTGCTCCAGCATTCCGTGTGCATCCGAGATCATATAAGCGCGGATCGGATCCTTTGGGAGAGGACGAAAGGCAAAGGTGGCGCTTTGATCCTCTCCGAGAAGAGGCGAATAGGGCGTTCGTTCAAACACCTCTCTCCAGCAAATTGTATATTTTTCGGCAGCGTCCAGCACCAACATCGGCACGCATATACGGTGCATATCGGTGTCGGAGCGGAGAATACCGTTGCTATCATCGTAATATTTGCGATCCCCAACCTGCACCCACATAATAGCGGAAGCATTCACGGGAACCATGATCTGATACTCCTTTTCAACGGCCAGCACGGCGGGAGTTGTTTTGAAAAATTCAGGTTTTTTCATTGTAATTACCTTTTTTAATGTTTCTTCAGCCTCATATGAGAAAGGAGACGGAGAAAAAACAATTATCAAAATAATCAATTTCTCTCCGTCTCGCAGACGTCTAATACTGCGGTCCAGCTTCTCGGAGAAGCGACCTTAACGATTTATCCTTGATTCCAATCAACGTGATTGATCTTGGAATCGCTGATAGAGCTAAAGTATTCCAAACGGTCCTCGCCGCTGGGCGCATCCTTCGCAACGGGCGTGGGGTGCGGATTTGCGGGATCGAATTGATATGCGCTCAAGTAGGCATAGGGAAGCTCAAACACGGTGATCCTGTTGTTGCCTGCCAGCCATGCTTCGCGAACGCTCTCCAGCGCGGTGAGATTCCAGCTGTGCAGAGCGATCTGCTGATCTTCTCCGGCTCCGTCGATATTGTTGTAGTGAGACTCGGAGGAGGGCCAGAGAGCCACTTCTGCACGGATCAGTTTATACATCGAATGGGTGTGCGGCATATTCAATCCGTAACCGTTGCGGAGACCGTGGTGAGTCATCTGCACCATATCGCTCTTGAGGTAAGTGCCGTACATGGAAACGAGAATAGCGGCAGCGTCGTCGCTGATATCGCCCAAGAACATCGCACGCTCTCCCTCGATCTCAACGGAGAACACCAAGGACGAGTTGTTAAAGATCTTCATGGGGGCGGGCAGGATGCTATCGATCGAATAGAGGATCTCGATCTCCGCGTTGCGGATATAGAACTTCATACCGGTGTGAACCTTGATCACGTCGCAATCCTTGAGTCCAACGGCGTTTGCATGGGTGGCGCCGTTTTCATCGGATTCGCTCTCCAGATAGGTCAAGGATGCGGGAGTGTTCTTGATCACCTTCTCCACCTTCACCTCGTTCTTATACTTGCCGCAGAAGGTCACAAAGCCTCTGGCATGGTCGGGATCGTTATGAGTGATGATCCAGGCGGCGATCACAATGTTTCCATTGGGCGCTTTTGCCTTCATGTAGTTATAGAGGGGCTCACTGTCATTCGGATAACCGCTATCGATCACGATGAAGGAGCCGTCTGCCAGCTGATAGCAGTATGCCATGCCGTTTTCTCTGCCGTCCACCAGGCCGAACTGAGCCAGGGAGGAGGTGATGCCTGCTGCGGGCGTGTAGACGTTATCCTTCTCCAGGCCAACCACAGTGGTGGTCTTTTCAATGGTCACGCGGGCAGCCTTTTCATAGGCATACCAGCCTGCATGGATCAGATATTCGCCATTCTTGTAGGTATCAAAACGGTTCTCGCCGATGGAGTTGGTGGTGTACAGACTGTAGCCCTCGGCGGCAAGCTTTGCGAGATATGCCTCGTACTCTGCAGTCGTGGAATTCTTTGCAACCAGCAAGGAGC